>DASZCE010000101.1:0-2071 GCA_035943455.1 Gaiellaceae bacterium
GCGCACGGATTCGCGCCGTCACGGCTCCTTAGCGTCCCGCGCCGCCCAATCAGTAGCTTCTCGTCATGACCGCCGCCGCGGCGCTCCTGGCGAGCGTGGCCTGGGGCGTCGCCGACTTTCTCGGCGGGCTCAAGAGCCGCGTCGTCCCCACGATCGTCGTCCTCCTTCTCGCGCAGGTCGCCGGCGTGCTCGCTGCCGGCACGGTCGTCGCGCTCGCCGGCAACCCGCCGCCTGGGCCGTCGATCCTCTGGGCCGCGCTCGCCGGGGTCTTCGGCACCGTCGGGCTCGGTGCCTTCTACCGCGGCATGGCCGTGGGCTCGATCAGCATCGTCGCTCCGATCGCGGCCGTCGCAGCCGTCGTTCCCGTCGTCTTTGGCATCGCCACTGGCGACGATCTTTCGCGTCTCCAGCTCCTCGGCTTCGTCCTCGCCCTAGCAGGCGTCGCCGCCGCGTCCTTCGAGCGGCACGTCGGCGAGATTCGCCTCGCGGCCGGCGTGCCTTGGGCGATCGCGGCGGTGATCGGGTTCGGCGGCTACTACGTGCCGATGCACGCAGCAAGCGACGAGGACTTCCTGTGGCCCGCCCTCGTCTTCCGCTCCACCGTCGGCCTGCTCGCCTTCGCTGCATGGCTGGTCGTGCGTCCGCCGCTCGCCCCGGCTCTCGGACACCTCCGCGCCATCGCGACGATCGGCATTCTCGACACCGTTGGCAACGCCCTCTTCGCCGCGGCGTCGAGCCTCGGCGAGGTCAGCGTCGTCTCCGTCCTCGCGACGCTCTACCCGGTGACGACCGTCGCACTCGCCGCGGCCGTCCTCGGCGAGCGCCTGGATCGCCTCCAGTTCGCTGGCGTCGGATCGGCTCTCGCCGGAGTCGTCCTGATCTCGGCGGCATAGTGGTAAAACCGCGGCCGTGCCGATGTTTCACGTCATCCGGCTCCGCGCCGGGCCTGAGTGGGACCGGACGCGGCCGATGGAGGAACAGAGCGACTGGCCGTCGCACGCGGCGTTCATGAACGAGCTCGTCGAGCACGGCTTCATCGTTCTCGGCGGCCCGCTTTCCGACGAACACCGGGTCGTGCTGGCGATCGACGCCGAGTCGGAAGAGCACGTTCACAACACGCTCGCCCGCGACCCGTGGAGCGAGACGCATCTCGTGACCGACTCCATCGAGCCGTGGACGATCCGGCTCGACGGTCGGGAACGGCAGCTCTAGCGGTAGCGCTGCACGAAGTCGCGCATCGCCGCCTCGTCGGCGAACGTCACGACCGCCCCTTCGGCCCCCGCCTCGAGCATCGCCTCGACGTTCTCCGGTGTCGTGCGCGGGATGACGCGCAGCTCCGGATACCGCTCCTTCACCCGCCGGACGTGCTCGACATTGGACCCGCGCGAGGGATGCCAGGCGTCGCCGAGCTCGCGTGCTCGCCGGATCGCCCGCTCGGAGCTGCCGCCGACCCAGATCTCAGGCTGCGGAGACGGGTGCGGTTCCGACGTCGCGTCGTGGAACGACCAGAACTCGCCGTCGAAGTCGCGTTCGCCGCTCCAGAGCGCCCGCATGAGCCTGATCGCCTCGTCGCCCCGGCGGCCGCGACCGTGGAACTCCACGCCCATGAACTCGTACTCGGGCTCGTGCCAGCCCATTCCGACGCCGAGCGTGAAGCGGCCACTTGAGACCTCCTGCAGCGTCGCAACCTCCTTCGCCAGATGGATCGAGTGGTGCAACGGGAGCAGCACGATCGACGTCCCGAGCCCGACCCGCTCGGTCCAGCCGGCGACCCAAGCGAGCGTGATGAGCGGGTCGTAGACCCGGCCGTAGGGGTTCACCGCCTCCGGCCCGACGATGATGTGCTCGGTTGTCCAAACCGAGTCGAAGCCGAGTTCCTCCGCAACCTCAGCAACGTGGCGGATCGCGGCCGGGTTCGAGTCCTTGCCGAAGTTCGGCAGGATCATGCCGAGGTGCACGATCCGAGACTAACGGCGGCGCGAGTGGCGACGCTCGCCACGACAGACCCCGACGGGCGGCCTCATCTCGTGCCGATCGTCTTCGCGATCGAAGGCGAGACGCTGTACTCGGC
>DASZCE010000102.1:0-16966 GCA_035943455.1 Gaiellaceae bacterium
GGGCAACAGCGACCGACCTCGTGCTGACGGTGACGCAGATCCTGCGGCAGACCGGCGTCGTCGGCAAGTTCGTCGAGTACTTCGGGCACGGTGTCAGCGGCCTGCCGCTCGCCGACCGCGCGACGATCGGGAACATGTCGCCCGAGTACGGAGCGACCTGCGGCTTCTTCCCCGTCGACGACGTCACCCTGCAGTACCTCCGGCTGACGGGACGGGACGAGCAGCGGATCGCGCTCGTCGAGGCCTACTGCAAGGAAAACCTGCTCTGGCACGACCCGGAGCACGAGCCGACGTACTCCCAGGTCGTCGAGCTCGACCTCGGTGAGGTCGAGCCGAGCCTGGCTGGGCCGCGCCGTCCACAGGACCGTGTGCCCTTGAGCGAGGCGAAGCGCTCCTTCCTCGCGGCGCTCGAGAGCTTCGGCGTCGACTACGGCAACACGCATGACGAGGCCGTCGCGGAGACGTTCCCGGCGAGCGACCCGGTCGCCGACGCTCAGCCGGGCCATGCGCCGATCGCCGTTCCGGCGCCGGTCGCGGTTCCCGACGTCGTCGTGGCGCAGCGGGCGCAGGCGGTGCCAGTCGAGCTCGACGGCGAGCGGTTCGAGCTCGAGCACGGCGCCGTGGTGATCGCCGCGATCACGAGCTGCACCAACACGTCCAACCCGAGTGTGATGGTCGGGGCCGGCCTGCTGGCGAAGAAGGCGGCGGAGCGCGGACTCGCGCGCAAGCCCTGGGTGAAGTCGAGCCTCGCGCCGGGCTCCAAGGTGGTAACCGAGTACTACGAGCGGGCCGGCCTGACGCCCTATCTCGAACAGCTCGGCTTCTACACCGTCGGCTACGGCTGCACGACCTGCATCGGCAACTCGGGGCCGCTGCCGGAGCAGATCTCCAAGGCGGTGCTGGACGGCGAGCTCGTCGTCTGCTCCGTCCTGTCGGGCAACAGGAACTTCGAGGCTCGGATCCATCCCGAAGTGAAGGCGAACTACCTCGCCTCCCCGCCGCTGGTCGTGGCCTACGCCTTGGCCGGGCGCATGGACCTCGATCTCACGACCGAGCCGCTCGGCCAGGGAAGCGACGGGGAGGACGTCTACCTGAGCGACATCTGGCCGAGCCCCGAGGAGATCGACGCGACGGTCCGGGACGCGGTCCACGGGGACATGTTCCGACGGACGTACGCCGACGTCTTCACCGGCGACGAGCACTGGGCGTCGCTCGAGATTCCGGAGGGCAACCTCTACGACTGGCGCGAGGAGTCGACCTACGTCCGGCGCCCCCCGTACTTCGACGGCATGTCGCCCGAGCCGGGCACCGTCGAGGACATTCACGGGGCACGTTGCCTCGTCCAGGTCGGAGACTCGGTCACGACCGATCACATCTCACCCGCGGGCGCGATCAGGCCCGACAGCCCGGCCGGGAAGTACCTGATCGAGCGCGGCGTGGAACCGCGGGACTTCAACTCCTACGGCTCGCGGCGAGGGAACCACGAGGTGATGGTGCGCGGGACGTTCGCCAACGTTCGCCTGAAGAACCTGCTCGTGCCGGGCAGCGAGGGCACGTGGACCGTTCACGTCCTGAGCGGCGAGGAGATGACGATCTACGACGCCTCGGTGCGCTACCAGGAAGAGGGCACACCGCTCATCGTGCTCGCGGGGAAGGAGTACGGCTCAGGATCGTCGCGCGACTGGGCGGCGAAGGGACCGAAGCTCCTGGGGGTTCGCGCGGTGATCGCGGAGAGCTACGAGCGGATCCACCGCTCGAACCTGCTGATGATGGGCATCCTCCCGCTGCAGTTCATGGACGGCGAGACGCCGGCGACGCTTGGCCTCACGGGTCGGGAGGAGTTCTCGATCGAGGGCGTCGAGAACGGCGACGCGCGCCAGGTGACGGTGCGCGCCGACGACAAGGAGTTCCAGGCGCGGCTGCGGCTCGACACCCCCCGCGAGCGCGAGTACGTCCGCCATGGCGGCATTCTCCCCTACGTGCTGCGCCGGCTGCTCACGGCCTAGGGCTTCACGCACTCTCGAGAAGGCCCGGTAGCTCGCGCATGTCGTCGAAGACCACGTCCGCTTCCTGCAAGCGGTCGGCGCTCATGACGCCGCCCGCGTACGCGAACGTGGTCATGCCGGCGGCCCGCCCGGCTTTGACGCCGAACGGGCTGTCCTCGACCACGGCGCAGCGCGCCGGCGCGACGCCCATCTGCTCAGCGGCGTACAGAAACAGGTCGGGCGCCGGCTTGCCGTGCTCGACCTCGGTTGCGCTGAAGAGTCGTCCCTCGAAGCGCTCATAGAGGCCGGTCACTCCCAAGCTCCGGCGCATCTTCACGTGGGTGCCGCTCGAGGCGACGCACATCGGAACGGAGATCTGGTCGAGCGCCTCGACGATCCCGTCCACAGGCTTCACCCCGGCGTGCGCCTCGGCGTACCGTTCATCGAAGAGGCGCTCCCAGTCAGGCGGGAGGTCGGACAGCCGCTCCTCGATCGCCTCGCGCATGTACGCGTCCGTACGGCCGAGGAAGAGCTCGGCGACCTGCTCGGGCGTGAGCGGCCAGCCAAGCTCGGTGAGGAGTTCGGCCTCGACCTCCACGTTAGCGCGTTCGCTGTCGACGAGCACGCCGTCGCAGTCGAAGATGACGAGGGCGAAGCGGCTCAGCTCAGAACCGCAGCAAGGCGCCGATCCCGCCCACCGGGTCGAGATCGCGCCGCCGACGGACCGCGAGCACCTGTCCGCCGTGTGCCAGCACCTGATGAACGGCGAGATCGAGGCCCTCGTCGCGGCGCTCCATCTCCGTGCCGTCGAGCGGACAGCGGCCGCCGGAGACGCTGACGCGCCCGCAGGCCGGACAGGCCCAGGCCGGATGCTCGACGCCCTCCTGGAAGAGGAGGCAATCGACGCGGGCGTCGGATGCCGCCTCGAGCGTCGCCTCCCAGCCTGAGGCGGCGCGGCCGTTTCGCCCGGCCTCTTCCTTCCACCGCTCGACCGCCTGCGCCTCTTGGCGCTCGCGCCAGTCCTCGAGCACGGGCAACGCAGCCGCGAGCAGCTCGACAGGCGAGGCGTGGGCCTTCGCCGTCGTCCAGCCGATGATCGCGCCGCGCGCGTCGGCGGCCAGCGCATCCGCGAACTCGCTCTTCAGCTCCTCCGGGGAGACGACGACGACGCGCGGAAACTGAAGCCGGCGCAGCTGCGTGGCGAGCTCGTCGGCGACCACCTTCAGGTGATCCTTGGCGAGCTCGTCGACGTGGCGTTGCATCCTCGCCTGCGACCAACCACCCTGGTCGTGACGACGCGGTTGTTCCTCGAAGAGGTCGGCGACTTCGTCGAGCCTTCCCGCTCGCAACCGGTAGAGCCGGCCCTGTTCACGGCTCACGACGGCAACCACCGCGCCTTCGCCGCGTCCAACCAGCGGCACCAGCGGCGCGAGGTAGAGGTCGCGGCTGACCTTGATCTCATCGGGCACTCGCTCGCTGAGCGCAACCGTCTGCCAGAGGTTGTCGAGGCCGGCACAGAAGACGGCGTAGCCACGCGTCCCGTCTCGCTCGAACTCCTCGCTGAAGAACGACCGGAGCCGCTCGAAGTCCGCCTTCAGGCCCTGCCGCTGCTCATGCGTCTGCGTCGCGCCGTTACCGCGCTTCTCTCCCTCGTCGAGGAGCGACCGGATCCTCGTCCGCGCGTCTCCCGGAGTCGGCGAGAGGCTCGGATCGAGGTCGACGAAGAGGCTGATGGCACAGCCCTTCTCGGCCCGAAAGCCGGCAAGCTGCCGGAGCGCTTCCCACGTCACGCTGCTTGCCACGCGTCGCGATTCTACGTCTCATGAGGACCTTCACCGCAGGTCACGGAACGAAAACCGGCGAGGAGCTCGTGCGAATCCTCCGGAAGGCGAAGGTGGAGACGGTGGTGGACGTTCGGCGCTACCCGGGCTCGCGGCGGAACCCGCAGTTCAACCAGGGCGCGCTCGCTGAGACGCTGGCTGCGGCAAGGATCGGGTACCGCCACCTCGAGGCGCTCGGGGGCCGACGTTCGGGAGAGCCCGGCGAGGACCGATTCGGCTGCATCCGGCCAGCGGGCTTCGCCAGCTACGCCGCGCGGATGGGCACGCGCGAGTGGCAGGAGGCGCTCACCACAGCGCTGGACGACCCCGCTCCCTGCTTCCTCTGCGCGGAGACCGACTGGCGGCGCTGTCACCGCAAGCTGATCGCCGAGCTGCTCGTCGCGCGCGGGCAGGAGGTGCTGCACCTGCTTCCCGATCGCGTCGAGCGGCACCGGCTCTCCGACGAGGCAGAGGTCCGGCACGGCCGCCTCTACCTCTGCGGCGCGCTTGTTGCCTGACTAGTTGTCCTACCCACGGACGTTGTGAACGCGGCTGATCGGTGGTCGGTCTCGGAGAGAGCTGTGCGGCCGTCGCCGGTTGTAGTGGTTGAGCCAGTCTGGCAGCGCTTGGTTGCGTTGTCGAATGGGAGCGGTAGCTGAGTCCGTAAGCCCACTCCCGCGCCATCGTCTGGTGGAAGCGTTCCACCTTCCCGTTGGTGCGGGGACGGTAGGGCTCGGTCGTGAGATGCCTGATGGCGTGCTGGGCGAGCAGCTCGCGCAGCGAGCGATTCTTCACGTAGGTGAAGGCATTGTCCGTCATCAGCCGCTTCGCGACGATCCCGTGCCCGGCGAAGAAGGCGAGCGCCCGCGCGACGAAGCCGGTGACCGTCGCCGCCTTCTCGTCGTCGTGGAGCTCGACGTAGGCGAGGCGCGAGTGGTCGTCGACGATCGCGTGCGCGAAGTCGTAACCGACCCGCCTCTCGACGCTGCGACCGCGCAAGGACTGGGAGCGGTCGCCGGTGACCCGGTGGCCGGGCCGCAGGAAACGTGCGTAGCTGGAGACATCCATATGCAGCAGATCGCCGGGGCAGGGCCACTCGTAGCTGTGGGCCGGCTCCTTGACGGCTGGCGGCCGCCGCGAGAGACCGTGCCGACGCAGCACCTTCCAGACCGTCGAGTGCGCGAACCCTGTCGCCGCCGCTACCAGCCCTGGCCCCCAACCGGTCCGGCGTCGGCAAGCACAGATCCGCTCCTGCAGCTCCGCCGCCAGCAGCCGCGGCGAGCGGCCCGGACGACTCGAGCGATCCAACAGCGCCTCCGGCCGGCCCTGACCATCCAACCAGCGATGCCACCAGCGATGCGCCGTCGCCGGCGAGACTGTGAAGGCGGCCGCGGCCGCCTTCAGAGACATACCGTCCTCGATCGCGCGCACCAGCGCAAGCCGCCCAGCCAGTCCGAGCTTGGCGTTAGCGTGCAGATACATCCGCGCCCTCCTTTGAGCGTGAGTCCGGGAAGACCCACAGCCTCAAAGGAGGGCCGGATAACACCTCAACCGTTCACAACCTCTGTAGGCGGGACAGCTAGTCAGCCGCCCAAGGGTCTACCTACGCGTGCCGCGCATGCGTCAGCGCTTGTTTTCGAAGACCTGCCTTCCTAGCATCGGCTCATGCTGACGTGTCCTACCTGTGGCGCGGAAAACCGTGCGGAGGCACGTTTCTGCGACGCCTGCGGCCGGTCGGTGGTTGTAGGTGAGGCCGCCGAGCCGTTCCGAAAGACGGTGACGGTCCTCTTCTCCGACGTCGTCGGCTCGACGTCGCTCGGGGACCAGCTCGATCCAGAGGTGCTCTCGCAGGTGATGACGGATTACTTCGGCGCCATGCGGCCGATCGTCGAGCGCCACGGCGGGACGCTCGCAAAGTTCGTCGGCGACGCAGTCCTCGCGGTCTTCGGGATTCCTACGCTGCACGAGGACGATGCGCTGCGGGCGGTGCGGGCGGCGGTCGAGATGCGGACAGAGGTGGGACGGCTCAATCCGGAGCTGGAACGACGCTTCGGCGTCACCATGTCGACCCGGACAGGCGTCAACACTGGGGCGGTCGCGGGGGTCGGCCTCGTCCCCGACCGCAATTTCGTCGGGGGTGACACGGCGAACGTTGCGGCCCGGCTGCAACAGCTTGCGGAAGGCGGCGACATCCTGCTCGGCGAGGACACCTATCGCCTCATTCGCGACATAGCGGATGCCGAGCTGCTGCCGCCGCTAGAGGTGAAGGGCAAAGCGGCACCTCTAACCGTCTATCGGTTGCGGGCGGTTGGAAGCGCAGACGCGCTTCCGCGGCGCCTCCAAGCGCCAATGATCGGGCGTGAGCGCGAGTACCGACTGCTGGCCGACACGTGGGAACGCGTCACCGCCGAGCGGGCGTCGCATCTGGTCACGGTGCTCGGTAGCGCCGGCGTCGGGAAATCGCGTCTCGCGGACGAGTTCCTCGCCTCGCTCGACGGCACCGCCGTCGTCCGGGGCCGCTGTGTTTCGTACGGCGACGGCATCACGTTTTGGCCGGTCGTCGAGATCCTTGTCCAGCTCCTCGGTAAGGAACCGTCGACCCGCCTCGAGGAGCTCGGAGTCGACACCGTTGCTGCGGAGTGGATCGCATCCTTCCTCGCACGTCGAAGCGAGGCGTCGTCGGTAGACGAGCTCTTCTGGGCGGTCCGAAAGACGCTTGACGCCGCGGCAGCGCGCACGCCGCTGATCGTCCTCTGGGACGACGTGCAGTGGGGAGAAGAGGCGTTCCTCGACCTGGTCGAGCATGTTGCCGACTGGACCCGCGAGGCGCCGATCCTGCTGCTCTGCCTCGCGCGGCCCGACCTCCTCGAGCGACGTCCCGGCTGGGTGAGTGCCAGGCCGAACGCGACCTCGATGCTGCTCGAGCCACTTTCGGCCGAAGATTCAGAGCGGTTTTTCGACAGTCTTGCCGGCCACCCCACCGAGCGCCTGCGCCGGAGAATCCTTCAAGCAGCCGAGGGCAACCCGCTGTTTCTCGAGGAGATGGTGGCGATGGTGGAGCACGGCGGCGATGTCGCCGTCCTACCGCCGACGATCCACGCGTTGCTGGCAGCGCGGCTCGACCAGCTCCCGGCCGGCGAGCGCGCTGTCCTCGAGCGGGCGGCAATCGAGGGCCAGGTGTTCCACTACGGCGCCCTACGCGCCCTGCTCCCCGACGAACACCAACTCAGCGCACGCCTCCAGGCGCTCGTACGGAAGGAGCTGCTGCGACACGAGCGGCCGCAATTCGCGGGCGAAGACGCGTTCCGCTTCCGCCACGTCCTCATCCGCGATGCCGCCTACGAAGCGCTCCCGAAGCGAATGCGCGCCGAGCTGCACGAGCGCTTCGCGCGCTGGCTCGACCAGCATGCCGGCGAGCTGGTCGAGCGAGAGGAGCTGCTCGGCTATCACCTGGAGCAGAGCTGGCGGTACACGAACGAGCTCGGCGCCACGGACGCGCAGACGCTGCAGGCGGCGTCGCGGGCGGCCGATTTGCTGACCGTCGCCGGGCGACGTGCGTTCGCTCGCGGCGATATGGCGGCCGCTGCCGGTCTTCTGCGGCGTGCTGCAGCCCTCCTTGAGACCGATCCCGAGCGCAGGCTGGAGCTTCTGCCCGAGCTGGGGCGGGCGTTCCGGTTCGCCGGCGACGCGGCCGGCGCCGCGCAGGTGTTGCGCGAGGCGGTCGACGAAGCAACGGCGACCGGGGATCGCCGCCTGACGCTGCTGAGTCGCGTCGAGCATGCGTTCCTGCGCCTGTACACGGATCCCGAGGTCGAGACGGAGGAAGCGATCCGCGTAGCCGAGGAAGCGCTCGGCGTATTTGAGGAGCTCGGCGGCGACGACGACCTGGCACGGGCCTGGGCGCTGATCGGGCACGCGAACTGGCTGCTCTGTCGTGGTGAGCGAATGGAGGACGCGTTCACGCGCGCGCTGGAGTGCACGAGGCGAGCCGGGGACGCCCCGGAGGAGGGGTGGATCCTGCGGATGCTCGCGCTCGTGTACTGCCACGGGCCGACGCCGGTCGACGAGGCGATCGCACGCTGCCAGCAGATCCTCGAGCTCGGACGCGGACACGCGGCAGTCGAGGTCTCGACACGGGCCAAGATCGCCGGGTTGGAGGCCATGCGAGGTCGCTTCCAGCTGGCTCGCGATCTCTACCGCCAATGCCGGGCGGTCGGCGAGGAGTTCGGGGTCGGCCCGGTGCTTGCGGCGCTGCCGAATTACTCCGGACCGATCGAGCTACTGGCGGGAGATCCAGAAGCGGCGGAGCGGGAGCTCCGGGCGGGCTATCGCGCGCTCGAAGAGCTCGGTGAAACGTCGGTACTCTCGACGACCGCGGCGCTCCTCGCACGCACGCTCGAGCACGCTGGGCAGCTGGACGAGGCGGAGGAGCAGACGGTCGTGAGCGAACGGAACGCGTCACGGGACGACCTCGCCTCGGAGACAACTTGGCGCGGGGTGCGCGCCCGCGTCCTCGCGCGGCGCGGCGCGTTCGAGCGGGCGGAGCAGCTGGCGCGGGAGGCAGTCGCGATTGCCGACCGGACCGACTTCCTCGTCTGGCGAGGCGAGGCCCTGCTCGATCTCGCGGAGGTGCATCGGTTGGCCGGCGACTCGGCCTCGTTCGTGCGGGCGGCGAACGACGCGCTCGCACTCTTCGAGGCAAAGGGCCACGTCGTCCTCGGGGAGCGGACGCGTGTGCTCCTGCGCGAATCGGCCGCCGCGCTTCGGCCCGCTTGACGGCCGTCCGCCCGCAGAGGAGGCCGACGAGGAGGCGGGGTCGATCGAACCCCCGTAGTATCGATAGCCCGTCCACGCTGGGCCGCTCCGCGCGAGCTGCGTACGCTCGACGCGCGCGATACCTCTTCTTACGCCCCCGCGACGACGGCTCGCTCGTGCCGTCTCGGTACGAAAGGGAGCGGAGCGCGTCAGTCATTCGAGCGTTGGCGGTGGTCCAACCTGTTCGATTCCGTACTGCGCCATCTTGCGTGCAAGCGCCTCGGGGTCAGCTTCAGTCACTTCGGGTGCTACCTCACCGGGGACCACGGCAACGCCCACGTCGCGGAAAAAGCCGGCAATGCCGAAGCCGGCCGGCCCCCGCGCGCCGGCGGGCGAGCATGTGATCACCGTCTCTGCCCACTCGGAGGTGACGAGGAACGCGTGCACGGTTCCCATCGGCACAAAGACGAAGCCACCCGGCCCGACGTCGATCCGCTCGTCGCCGACGAAGATCGTCAGCTCGCCGTTGATGACGTAGATCATCTCGTCAGCGCCGTGGTGGATGTGCAAAGGCGGCGCCGTCCCACGCGGGTCCCTCGAATGCACCTGGATCAGCCGACCGTCGGTCTGCTCGCCCGAGATCTTGACACTCCAACGGCTGACGGCAGGGGCAGGGCCGAACGGCCACCAGACGTCGGTAACGCCGGTGTCGGCCGGCAGTGCATACCGCTCGCGGCCGGTCCGTTGTTCGATGATGGTCATCGTGCCCTCCTTTCGATCGCTCGACGGACCGTTGCTCAGCCGGCTGCATTCACGCAAGTACGGGTTGACATAGAATCCATGCCGGTCCGGTATGCCGGAGCTGAAGCAGCTACGTGTCCTCGCCGCGGTCGCCGCGACCGGATCGTTCTCGCGGGCCGCCGCGCGCCTCAACTACACGCAGCCGGCGGTCTCCAGGATCGTGGCCGCGCTCGAGCGGGAACTTGGAGCGGTGCTCGTCGAGCGGGAGTGCCGCCCCGTCCGGCTGACAGACGCCGGTGCGGCGCTCGTTCGCCACGCCGATGACGTGTTCGCTTGGCTCTCGTCGGCGAGAGCAGAGATCGAGGCGATCAACCACGTGGAGGCCGGAAGCGTGTCCCTTGGGACGTTCTCGAGCGCCGGGACGTCTTTTGTCGTCGACGCTCTCTCGGAGTTCCGGAAGCGACATCCGGCGGTGCGCGTTTCGATCGGCGAGGGCAGCATGCCGAGCGCGCTCGTCCGGCGGGTTCGGGCCGGCGATTTCGACCTCGCGGTGGTCTTCGACTACCCGGCGGCCGGTGAGGACATCGGCGCTGGGCTCGAACTCCACCACCTCACGGACGTTCCATGGGACATCGTGCTTCACCGCAGCCACCGACTCACGCGCCGCCGCCGCGTGCGCGCAGCCGATCTCGCGGACGAGGAATGGTTGCTGCCCGACTTCGGTCCCGAGAGCCCGTCACTAAGGCTGATCAACAGGATGTGCGCTAGCGCCGGCTTCGAGCCACGGGTGGCCTTCAGGGTGAACGACTGTCACATGAACCAAGCGTTGGTCGCTGCGGGAGAGGGAGTCACAATCCTGCCGCGGCTCCTGCTCCACCCGCTGCATCCCGGCGTCGTGGCGCGATGCGTCGACGACGACCCACCGACCATGCGAGTCGCGGCCGTTCGCCTTCCGACCCGCTTCCTCGCTCCCGCGGTCGCAAAGTTCCTGGCGGTGCTCAAGGACGCCGCGAGGCGGCGGGCCGACTCGTGGACCGCCCCAGAGACCGAAAGCGGTACCGCGCGCGACGTTGCCTAGCCTCGCACCTCGATCGAGCGGGTGTGTAAAGCCCGGGATCGACCCCTCGCTCCCGTCCTTTACACCCAGGAGCGCGGCTCGTACCCTCCCCGCATGGATGCCAAGGAGCAGGTGATCCGCGCCCTCGCAGAAGCACGCCGCCGCGGCGACTTCGACCAGGTGCGGTCGCTGCTCGCGGATGAGGTTGTCTGGCACGAGCCCGGCGGGGATGCCAACTACTCGGGCGACCATCGAACCATCGACGAAGTCCTCGCTCTGATGAGGAAGCTTGCCGTGACCGCCAACCTCACGCTCGAGCCGCAGGAGGTCCTGGTGACCGATGATCATGCAGTGGCGCGAACGAGGTGGTGGGCGGAGCGCGCGGGCACCCGGGTGGAGGGCAACGAGCTTGGCGCCTACCGCTTCGAGGGCGGCAAGATCGCGGAGGTGTGGTTCTGGTACGACGGCTACGATGAGAGCGCCCATGACTTCGTCTTCGCGTCCGACGAAGGCGGGTCTGGGTAGCCGCTAGGTCCGGACCTCGATCCCGGCGTCTGTAAATCGACGGATCGACCCCCGTCGCTCCGGTCTCTCAAAGGTCCTGCAAATTGTGTTTCTGTTGCCTGGCTGGCGCAGCGGCGTGCGCGACCACACATATTCCAGACACGAACGCCAGGTGGTATCCGGCGCAACCCAGTCGCAGCCGGTGGAGGCGGGCAGGCAGTCGGTCGCAGCCGGTCGGGGCGGGTCGACTGCAACCGGCCGAAAGCCGGCGTTCACGGCGGCTTCCACTCGGCCCTGGCCGGCTAACTCGCCGCTGTCCGCCGCCGCTCTACCCGGGGGCTCGGCGTGGGTCGACGCCGTCGCTCAGGTGACGAGGGCGTGCTCTGAAGCGATCGGTCTCAGGTGGGTGATTTGCGCCCGTTCGTGGTAGGCAACCTCTGACCCGGTCGCCCCTGCGGCCATCAACTGTTCGACTCGCGCGTATAGCTCGGACTCGTACGCCTCGCTCGTCTCGCTCCCTTCCTGGCTCGCATGCGCATCGGCCTCCGCGAGGAACTCGCGCAGCTCGCGCACCGACGAGGCGTATACGCGGAAGTCGAACTCAGTGCGCCGTTCCACGACGAACAACCCGCGCGCGACCACGGTGGCGAGCGCGTTGTCTGCGTGGCGCTCGCCCTCGCCGCCGGAGATTGATGCAGGCTCCGCGAAGAGGACCTCACCCGCGCGGTGGACCTCGACGTCGCTCGTGGCAGGAACGGGGTGGATGTCGATCACCGTGCCGCTCGGCCTCAGCAGGCGATGCGCCTCCTCGAGGGCGGGGACCATGTCGTCTTGGTCCATGCAGCAGAGAGACCAGGAGAGGATCGCGACGTCGAATGCTGACGCGGCGGTTTCCGCCGCGAATTCGCGGAACGCGGCTCTGCGTAGCTCGACCACGCTCGCGAATTCCCTGGGCAGGTTGTCTTGTGCACGGGCAACCGCGGGTGCGAACGGCTCGATCGCTGTGACGCTTGCCGCCCGACCCGCGTAGCGCCAGGTCAGGCGACCGTCGCCGCTGCCGATCTCGAGGACGCGGCGCCCGTCGAGGTCGACGAAAGCGAGCAGCGCCCTGATCTCGTTCTGCTCCGGATCGACCCTGATCTTCATCGCTCGGCGGTCATGCCCGTTCTTCTGTCACCGCCGATGGGCTCCGACCCCTGAGGCGCGCCACCACCGCCTGCATCTTCAACGCCAGAGCCGGTTCGGCGCGCTGGCTTGGGGCTCGGCTCCGTCCTCGTCACCACGCCGTTCCAGACGAGGATCGTCTCGTCCAAGCCCGTCCGTGTCGCCACGTCCCGGTGATCTCCCGCGCGAAACGAGCTCCTCATGACAGCGCCTGCTGCTCCGCCATCTCGGGGATGCGTGTCACGGCCATCTGTTTCGCGAGCTTCTTTGATCGCGCGGCGATCTGCTCCGCGACGCGTCTGCCGTCTCGCCCCGCGCCGATGACGAGCGTCGAGCTGAAGGAGTGGAGGAAGATCATCCCGACGAAGTACAGCCCTGGAAGAGAAGCGACAGCGCCACGGTATTGACGGGGGTACCCGCCGTCCTCGTACTCGAGCGGAAGGTCGATCCAGCTGAAGTCGGGCCGGAACCCGGTGCACCAGATGACGTTCGACACGTCCAGCACGCGCCCGTCCTCGAGCATCGGTAGCCCGTGCCGGACGCCCGCCATGCGGACGAAGACGCGCTCGACGCCGGCCGCGAGGAGATCGGCGGTCTTGTAGCGCAGAGCGGGGCCGCCGTGCGCCCGGATCTTCGGGCGCATCTTTCGGCCCAGCGGAGTGTCGATCGTCAGGACGCGGGTCGCCATGAACTTCATCACCGGCCACGCGAGCCGCATGCGACGGCTCTCGAGCGGCAGTGGGATCTGGCCCGTGTCGCGCCCGACTAGGATCGTCTCGCGCTGGCTCGAGAGCTCGAACGCGATGTCGCTTCCCGAGTGGGCCGCGCCGACGACGAGCACCGGGCCCTCCTGCAGCTGATCGGGGCTGCGGTAGTCGAACGAGTGGAGCTGCGTGATGTGTGGGTCGAGGTCCGCGGCGAACGCGGGCACGACCGGTACCTGCATGCCTCCCGTGGCCACAACCACGTTGTTCGCTTCGAACCGCTCTTCGCCCGCCGTGATCACGTAGCCGTCGCCGTTCTTGGAGAGCCGATTCACCTGGACGCCCGTCCGCACCGGCAGATCGAAACGCTTCGCATACCTCTCGAGGAAGTCGGCGAACTCGTTTGTCGTCGGGAACGAGTGGCGAGGCGCCGGGAAGGGCATCCCCGGAAGCCCGTCGAGGTGGGCGGGCGAGTAAAGCCTGAGCGAGGGCCAACGCTTCCGCCAGGAATCACCGACGCGCTCGCCGGCGTCGAGAATCACGAAGCGCTCTCCTTGGCGCTTGAGGTAGTAGCCCGCGGCGAGTCCGGCTTGACCGCCGCCGATGATCACCGTCTGAAACTGCTCTGCGGGAGCGGACATCTCGGCCTCCTTGTCGTTTGCCCGACGGTAGGCCGAGCGCGCGAGAACCGCATCGCCCCGATTCACCATTGTTCCGGGAGGCCGCCGTGGTCATTTCTGACCACGCGAACGTCAGACGAGGTCGTGCTCGAAGGCGAAGGCGGTCGCGGCTGCGCGTGACGAGAGACCGAGCTTGGCGAAGATGTTCTGGACGTGCCGCGCAGCCGTGTGTTCGCTGATGACGAGGACAGAAGCGATCTCGCGGTTGCTCTTACCGGCGGCAACCAGCCGTAGCACTTCCAGCTCCCGGCGAGAGAGGCCGTGTGTGTCGGCGGCATCGGCAGGGGCGACCGCCTGCAGGCGTGAAAGATCCGACGCCGCACCGAGCTCATGGAAGATCGATCGTGCCGCGTCGAGCTCCAGCGTCGCGGCATCCTCGTCGCCGAGCGCGCGGCACGCTTGGCCCATCAGCACGCGCGTGCGGGCGATCTCATAGGGAGCGTCCAGCTCCTGCCATACCTGCCACGCCTTCCGCAGCGCCACGAGCGCGCCTTGCGCGTCGCCTTCGGCCAGCGACACGGCGCCCTGCGCGTGCGCGACCATCGCGCGGAGCATCACGCTCTCGTACCTCTGTGCGATCTCCTCAAACTCCCAGCACGCATCGCGCGCCTCCTCGGTCTCACCCGCGGCGAGCATGATCTCGACATACGCCGGAAGAAGCGCCGCGAGCTTGAGCGGCTCGGTCGTTTCCGCCTTGGCTCTGCGGATCGTGGCGACAGCCGCGTCGCGCTCTCCCTGTGCCAGCCGCAGCTGAGCTAGCCCCGGCTGCGGCTCCCACCCGAAGCGACTCGCCTCCCGGTACGCAGTCTCCGCCTGGGCGAACGCCCCGCGAAGGCGGAGAAGCTCTCCCTCGCGGTAGTGGGCAAGCCCGGCGGCCTTGTTTCGCGTCTCCACGAAACGTTGCGCCGCCAGACGTGCCGTCTCCAGCGCGTCTCCCCACGCGCCGCTCAGCTGCATGATCTCCGCGCGATGCACCATGCAGCGTCCGGTGAACGCCACCATCTCGGGCTGCTGCTCCCACCACCGCGTAAGAGCAAGCGTCCACTCGCGGGCGCGGCGCACCTCGAATACCTCCTGGCAGGCGAGGATAACGCCGCAGTAGACGATGCCCGTAACGACCGGCGAGATGTCCTCCGCCGTCACCGTCACCATGCCCTCGTCGAGGAGGGCAAGGCCCTGGTCGACGCGGCCGTCCTTGATCAGCATGTAGCCCTGCGCGTGGACAGCGAGCGCGAAGAGGTCGCGATCGCCGTGCCGCTCGGCGATGGCCGCCGCTTCCGCTGCCGTCGCCGCCGCCTGCGCGAAGTCGCGGGCAGCTTCGTGGCGGAATACCAGGGGCAGTAACAGGTAGCCGTGCAACGCCGTCTCGGCCGGCTCCCGCTCGAGCAGACGCTGTGCGCGCCCGAGCCAGCCTGTCGCTGGGCCGACCTCGCCTCGGGTTGCGAGGTTCAGGCATATCCAGATCGCGCAGTGCACGGCGCGCAGCATCTCGCCGCCCGCGAGGTACTGGTGATGCGCGCGCTCGAGGTAGGCGACGGCGTTGTCGTCGCGGCCGAGCATGAACGCCGTGACCGCGAGGAGCTCCAGGTCCTCAGCGCCCAGAGGAGACACATCGTCCGCCTGCGAGAGCCCCTGGTACGCCTCGAGCCATGCGCGCTGCGCGTAGGCCCGACGGCCTTGAGCGAGCGCATCGGTGTCTCGGGCGGCCTCCGTCATGACAGCGTCGTATCGAGATTCTGCTCGTTCGCCGCCGGGGCGTCATTTCGTCGGCGTGGCTGAAGGGCAGCCGGCAAAGATCGATGACGGCTCCGCCGTTGCCTAAAGAGTAATCAGTACGACCACACACAAACCACACAGGCTGTGCCGAGTGGCAGCCGGTCGTAGCCGCTCACAGCCGGCCCGCCGTTCGAAGAACTGCCCGCTGTGGCCCGATCTCGCGACGGGCGATCGAGGCTGAGCCGATCGTTCAAGCTACGCGGTCGGTGCTCAGAATGTGTTCGCGGCCGACTTCCACTCCTGGAGGCGCTGCGCGATGAGCTGGGCCCGCTCCTCCTCGTTCCCGCCCTCAAGCACCTGGAGGTCTGAGGGGTCGGCTCGAAGGTAGACGCCGGAGGTTCGGGCATTCAGCCCGGGGTCGCGATCCGACCGTGTCGTCCAGTACCCGGTGGCGCGGTCAGGGGTCTCCACCCTGATCTCGCCGGTACCCTCGAGCTGCGGGGCATTCGGGGCCCGAGGGCGCTCGCCCTTCCAGAAGTAGAGGATGCCGGCCGGATCTCTGCGCTCCTTGGCAGCCTCGCTCCAGTAGCGGTTCGACAGGGTGCCGTCCTCCTGCCAGGCGCGACCGTTCACGGTCAGGTCACCGTCGCGGTCGCGCGAGATGCGCAGGAGGCTCACGGCCGACGGTTCTTCCTCGCTCAGCACGGTCAGCGAGAGCTGCCACCACAGCCCCTCGATCGGTGCGCGGCGACCCTCGGTCTCGATCGCCCTGCGGAGCTTTTGGTTGATCGCGCGAACCTCCGCCGGGCTGGTGGCCGGGTCATAGCGCACGGAGGTCAGACCGAGCAGGTCGCTCGGGAGCTTCGAACCGTCCGCGTGGATGATGAACGTGCGCCGGATGCCGAGCGCGCCGCCGAAGAGCCCGGCCTCGAAGACCACGTTGTCGCGCGGCGACGCCTGACCGGATTGGGACGCATCCGTCGTCGTCCAGTCGTCCTGGCCGAACACGAACGCAGCGAAATCGACCTCCTGGGAGAGCTCGACGAGCCGGTCGAGGGTGGACCGCCCCGGGTTGAACGTCGTCGTCCAGGGCTCGACGTCGGCGACGTCCTCGAGCCCACGCGTGATCGCCTGAAGCAGTTTGGCCTGCTTGCCCGACGACCCGAGGAAGATGCGCGGCTTGTTCATGCGCGCTGCATGATGACGGACATGGCGCATACGCCGCCCTTGGCACTGGCCGACAGTCGACGGTGCCGGCGAGAAGGATCCAAGCCCCGCGTCGTGCCGCAATCGCCGTCGAGGAAGCCGAGCACGGGCGCGACAGCGAGCCACAGCGCGAGGGAGGTGAGGTCGGCAGCCCAGGCCGCCGCGACGAGGGCGACGACGCCGGCGAGGCCGGCGCTCGCGGCCGCTCCGATCAGTCCCGGTCCTCGCGATCCACGAGGACGCCGCCGACGAGCAGGAAGACGCCGCGAGGCCCCGACCACGCGAGAAGGACGAGGCCGAGCGCGGGGCCGCCGGAGGTCGCGAGCACCGCCCAGGCAAGCGCGACGAGGAACATCTGGTCCGCGACCTCGATGAACGTCTGCGCTGCGAAGGCGTGGGAGAACGGCCGCCGCAGGACGATCCAGCCGCGCGTCCGAGTTTGCGGCGGAGCCGTCACGAGGCGACGGTACCGCGCGGACACTTCGTTGCCTGTCGAAATGTCGAGGTGGTACGTTGGCGCGATGGAGGCGGACAAGGACGTCGCCGCCTGCGCGACTCTGGTCGGGGACCGAACCCGGGTGTCGATGCTCCTCGCGCTGAGCGAGGACAGCGACGGCTTCCCCGCGGGCGAGGG
>DASZCE010000103.1:0-7014 GCA_035943455.1 Gaiellaceae bacterium
ATCCGCAGGCTGGAGCGAATCGAGGGCGACAACCTCGCCGAGCGCCATGCGCGCGTAGACGATCTCGCCCTCCTCGTCGACCTGATCACCTCCGGTTGGAGGGGCGTCGACGAGCGGCTCGCCCGCATCGAGCGGGGCATCACCGAGAGCGGCGGCGCGATCGTCTACCGCATCGAGGACGCACAGGACCGCAGAACCTCGAACGGCTAGGTCAGGCCGAGGATCACGGCCGACGTCACCGCCCACGCGGCAACCGTCGCGAGGATCGGGACATCGGTGAGGAGTACGCGTTCCGGCTCCTCTCCCAGGTCCTCGCGGTGCATGAGGAGCAGATAGCGGAAGAGCCCGAAGACCACGAAGGGGATCGTCGCCATCATCGCCGAGCCCTCCCGCGCGTTGAACGTGTAGAGCGAGTACGCGACGATCGTGCATGCGGCCACGACGGAGACGAGCTGGTCGAGGAGCGGGAGCGAGTAGCCACCCAGCACAGCGCGGCCTTCTCCCCTCGTCGAGACGAGCTCTCCCCGCCGCTTCGCGAGCGCGAGGAAGAGCGCGAGCAGCGCCGTGCACACGATGAGCCACGGCGAGATCCGGACATTGACGACCTCGGCGCCGGCGGCGGCGCGGATGACGAAGAGACCGGCGATCGCCATCACGTCGATCAACACCACCTGCTTGAGCCTCAAGCTGTATGCCACCTGGAGCGCAAGAAACGCGGCGAGGTAGGCAAGCGAGGCCGAGCCGAACCATGCGATCACGCCGACGGCAAGAAGAGCCAGCAGCGCTGCGTACGCGAGTGCCCGGTCGGGCGCGAGCATCCCGCTCGCCACCGGACGGTCTCGCTTGAGTGGGTGCAGCCGATCCTCTTCGACGTCGAAAACGTCGTTGACGATGTACGCCGCGCTCGACGCCGCGCAGTACGCCGCGAACGCCGCCGTTGCCGCGGCCCACTTGGCCGGCTCGTCGTAGCGCGCCGCGAAGAGCAGCCCGGCGAAGACAAGCAGGTTCTTCGACCACTGCTGCGGCCGCATCGCGGCGACGAGCAGCCGGAAGTCGCGCTCCCGCGGCGGCGCCGCGACGCGCTCAGCTTCCGCCATCGACAGGGGTCGCCGGCAGGACCAGCCGGAAGCATGTGCCGCGGCCCGGCTCGGTCTCGAGCATGATTCGGCCACCGTGCGCGGCGGCCAGCTCCTTCGCGATCGCGAGGCCGAGCCCCGTCCCGCCCCCGTCGCGGGACCAGAACGGACGGAAGATCCGGTCGATCTCGTCCTCGGGGATGCCGGGACCGGAGTCCTGGACCGCGACAGACACCGTCCCGTTCTCCTGCTCCAACGCGAGCTGGACGCGGCCGCCGTCCGGCGTCCACCGGAAGGCATTCGAGAGCAGGTTGGAGATGATCTGGAGCACCCGGTCGCCGTCGGCGATGATCACGGGCCTCGCTGCGATGTCCTGCCGGTAGTCGATCCCGCGGCGCCGCGCCTCCTCGGCAAACGTCCTGTACGCGCGCTCGAGGAGCCGGCCCATGTCGACCTCCTCGCGGCGAAGCGCGAAGCGGCGGGTGTCCAGCTTGGCGAGGTCAAGGACGTCGCCGACCAGCCGCTCGAGCCGTTCTGCCTCGGCGGCGATGACGCCGAGCGACTCTGCACGCAAGGCCTCGTCGCCCGCTACCCCCTCGCGGAGAGCGTCAACGTGTCCTCGGATCGCCGTCAACGGGGTCCGGAGCTCGTGTGAGACGGTCATCAGGAAGTTCCGCTCGAGCTCCTCGGCCTCCCGGAGCCGTTCGGCCATCTCGTCGAAGCGCGCCGAAAGCTGTCCGATCTCGTCGCGTGTGCGCACCGGGGGGAGGTGGACGTCGTAGTGACCCTCGGCGATCTCGTCCGCTGCGCCGGTGAGGGCCAGCACCGGCTTCGTGATCCGCTGCGAGAGATACCACGCGAGCGCTCCGGCAACGAGGATTCCGACGAACGCCGCGATCGCCAGACGCTCGATCAGCGTGAACCAGCGCTCCCGCAGCTCCGCCGTCGGCTTCGCGACGATCAGCGCACCGAAATACGGCTCCTTCTTTCCAAGCCGAAGGGGCGAGGAGACGGCGACATACGCGTGACGGGCACCCGGCGGCGTGAACTCGAAGGTGCGGATGCGGCCGTCCGCGAACGGGACGATCCTGCGCGGCAAGGTCCGAAGCCCGGAGCTCTGGCCGTAGAAGATGCGCTCGCCCGTGTAGTAGAGCTCGCTGCCGCTCGACTGCTCGATCCGGCGCGTGGCCAGCGGGATCGGCTGTCTGCCGCCCCCCGCCTCGATCACCTTCCGAGCCTGCTCGGCGTAGAGGCTCGTCAGGCCGCGGGCCTCACGCCGAAGCTCGGCGACCAGGCGGTCCTCGGTGTAGTCCTGAAAGAGGCCGATCGAGAGCACCGTCGAGACGAGCCCGGCCAGCGCCGCGCCTGCCAGGAAGAGGGCCGGCAGCCGGAAGCGGAGCGACCTGAACATGTCCGCCTAGGCGCTGACCGTGTCCTTCGAGGCGTCCTTGGCCGGGGCGGTCTTGTAGCCCACGCCCCACACCGTGACGATCGGAGACGCGTCTCCGAGCTTCCGTCTCAGCTGACGGATGTGGACGTCGACGGTCCTCGTGTCGCCGGCGAAGGTGTAGCCCCAGACGCGCTCCAGCAGCTGGTCACGAGTGAGGACGAGGCCGTTGTGGTCGAGGAGCTCCCAGAGGAGGTCGAACTCCTTCGGCGCAAGCTGGATGTCTTGTCCGTCTACCTTCACCTCGCGTCGGCCGGCGTCTACCAGCAGCGACCCATGGCGGATCTGCGTCGTCTTGGCGTCACGGCGCTCAGGCGTCGAGCGGCGCAGGATCGACTTCACTCGCGCAACCAGCTCGCGGGGGTTGAACGGCTTCGTCAGGTAGTCGTCCGCGCCGACTTCGAGGCCGACGATCTTGTCCACGTCCTCGTCCCGGGCGGTCAGCATCAAGATCGGCACGTCTGACCGCTGGCGGACGCGCCTGCACACCTCGATGCCGTCGATGTCCGGCAGCATCAGGTCGAGGACGATCAGCGACGGCGAGCCGGACTCAGCCTTCGCGAGCGCATCGCGTCCATTCGGCGCCACCTGCACGTTGTACCCGGCATTCCGGAGGTACATGGCGACAAAGGATGCAATCGACGCCTCGTCTTCGACGACCAGGACAGTTTGCGCGTCGGCCGTTGCCATCGCGCCTCCCAGGATGCCAGACGCCCTAGTTGCTCGGCGGTGCGGCCAGGTCGAACCGCGTCCGCTCGTTCGGGAGCGACGGATAGTCCACACCGTTCAGCGAGTACGACCCGTCGAAGAAGACGCCGCCCGCTGGGTCGCCCCACCCGTCCATCCAGCCGTCGCCGCGTCCGACGGCCGAGAAGTTCAGGCCCTTGCCCGAGAGCTTGACGCCGAAGCGCTTGTCGTCGGCGACGCGGAAACGGATGTTCGCGCCGCTGTACACGGTCGTCTTGCCGACGGGAGAGCGCTGGTCGGCGCCGCGGACGACAATCGTTGCGCCGTCGGCGGAGTCCGTGACGACGACTTTGCCCTTGGTCAGCCGTCCGATAAGGCTGCCCTTCATTCGAAGCTGGATCGTCGCGCGTCCGTCACGGACCGAGAAGGTCCCATCCTCCGGCTTTGGCTTTGCGGCAAGCGCAGAGGCGGCGAGCGAAGCCGCGATCACGGCAACGGTAACCAGAACACTCCTGAGGCGCACGGCTTCAGTATTCCCATCTTCGGTACAGCTTGATTGAGTGATTTGTAAGAAAAGGGTTTAGAGCAGGGACTTCGTTGGAGGAGCTGACGGCATTCGGGGCGATCGTGCTCGTCGTCTCCGGTGGACTCCTCCTTGCCCTCGTGGCGACAAAAGTGAACGAGCGGTATCCGGTTCCGGAGCCGGCACTCTTTCTCGTCTTCGCGGCGGTCGCGTCGGACGTCTTCCCCGGGCTCGCGGAGCGCCTCTCGATCCGTGACGTCGAGCGAATCGGCGTCGTGGCGCTGATCGTGATCCTCTTCAACGGCGGCACGCTGGTGGGCTGGCGGCGGTTCCGCGTTGCGGCGGTACCGATCTTCACCCTCGGGGTCCTCGGGACGTTCGCGACGGCGGGCCTGATCGCGCTCGCCGCGCACTACGTGTTCGACCTGTCCTGGACGATTGCCGGCATCCTCGGCGCCGCGCTGGCGCCTACCGACCCGGCCGTGATGTTCTCGGTGCTCGGCCACAAGGAGATCCGTGGCCGGGCGGGCACGATCCTCGAAGGGGAGTCGGGCGTCAACGATCCGGTCGGGATCGCGCTGATGATCGGGATGATCGAGCTCGCGAACGACGCCGACGCCTCGTTCTGGGTCGTCGTCCGGGAGTTTTCCCTGGAGATGGCGGTGGGCCTCGTCGTGGGGTTGCTCGGCGCCGCGGCGCTCCGCCCGCTCCTTCGCTTCTCTCTGCCGACCGCGGGGCTGTATCCCCTCCGCGCGCTCGCGGCCGCCGGTGTGATCTACGGCGCCGCGGCGACCGCACACGGCTCCGGCTTCCTCGCCGTCTTCGTGGCGGGAGTCGCGCTCGGGGACGCCGACGTCCCGCTCCGGGACGAGATCGAGCGCTTTCACACCTCGCTGGCGAGCCTGGCCGAGGTGGTCGTGTTCGTTGCGCTCGGGCTGACGATCGACGTGACCGACCTGCTCACGAGCACTCGGTTGCTCGAAGGCCTTGCCCTCGCCGTCATCCTTGCGCTCGTCGCTCGCCCGCTGGCCGTGGGGCCACTGCTCCTCGCCGTCCGGATGCCGATGAACGAGCGCCTCTTTGTGATCTGGAGCGGCTTACGCGGCGCCGTGCCGATCCTGCTTGCCGCCTTCGCGCTGGTGGCGGCGGTCGACGAGGCCGACCGTATCTACGACATCGTCTTCGTCGTCGTCTCCTTCTCGGTGATCGTCCAGGGCTCGAGCATCCCGTTCGTCGCCCGCCACCTGAACGTTCCCATGCGAAGCGTTTAGCGGCGCGCCGGCAAAGCCGGCACGCCCTCTCTGGTCGGCGTCGCCAAGCCGACGCCTTAGGCGTAGGAGAAGAACCCCTCGCCGGTCTTGCGGCCGAGCTTGCCCTCGCGCTCCATCGCGAGCAGCCGCTCGGGAGGCGCCATCCGGTCTTCGCGAAGCGCGTCGTACAGCGCCTCGGCGGCATGGATGTGGATATCGATGCCGACGAGGTCGACGAGGGCGCAGGGGCCCATTGGCCAGCCGGCGCCGTTGACCATCGCCTTGTCGAGGTCCTCCGGGCTCACGCCGGCCTCGTCGAGGACGCGGACGCAGTCGTTCAAAAGCGGGATCAGGATCCGGTTGACGATGAAGCCCGGCGTGTCGTTGCACCGTACCGGCTGCTTGCCGGCGCGTTCGGCCCACGCGTGGGCGGCGTCGATCGCCTCGTCTGAGCTGTATCGGGTCCGGACGATCTCAACCAGGGGCAGCACGGGCGCGGGGTTGAAGAAATGCATCCCGATCACGCGCTCGCGACGCTGCGTCGCCTCCGCGATCGCCGTGACCGACAGCGCCGACGTGTTGGTCGCGAGGACGGCGTCCGGACGGCAGATGCGCTCGAGCTCGGCGAAGAGCTCCTGCTTGGGCTTCAGCTCCTCGACGATCGCCTCGATCACGAGGTCGCAGTCGGCGACCTCCTCGAGCGAGGTGGTGAGCGTGAGCCGCGCGAGCGCAGCGTCTCGGTCCGCTGCCGACATGCGCTCCTTCTCCACCGCCCGGCTCAGGTAATGGTCGATCGTGGCGCGGCCGCGTTCGTTGAGCTCGTCGGAGATGTCGCGACCGACGGTCGGGTGGCCGGACTGGGCGCTGACCTGGGCAATTCCGGCTCCCATCGTCCCCAAACCGATTACGCCGACCGTGCGAATCTCCACCGCGCGAGAGCTTAGGGAAGAAGGCCCGAGCCCTGCGCGTCTGGGACGAATGAGCCAGAGACGGATCATGCTTGCACTGGCCCTCGCGGCGCTCGTCGCGGTTGCATTTGCGGGTGCGGCACTGCAGCTCCTCCGCGGCGAGCGGCCGGTGCTTTTGGCCGCGTAGGCGCCTCAGGCAGCCGCTTCGATCAGCTCGCGTGCGGCCGCGAACTGCTCGTCCGTCAAGCGGATGTGGGAGTGCCGCCAGAGACTCTGGGGGAAGACGCCCGCAGCCTCGACCGGCGGCGCGTCGTGCAGGTCGCGCACGGCCACGAGCGGGCGGATCGGGAAGCGCCAGGACCAGCGCCGCCGCCGTGGATCGTGCTCCGGCGGCCCGACGACCTCGACGACGGCGAACACGGCTTGCCAGACGGCGGCGTAGAGAATCGCGGGATCGCCCGGCTGGACGGAAGGGCGCTTGGACGACGAGTGGGCGCGGAGCTCGTCGGGGCTGACGCGCGGGTCGAGCGGACGCTCGCCGCGGCCGCGAATCAGGAGCCAGGCGGTCAGAGCGTTTCGACGACGGCGGCGATCGCCTGGCCGAAGCCGATGCACATGCAGGCCACGCCGTAGCGTCCGTTCCGCCGCTCGAGATCCGCAAGGAGCGTCGCCGTCATGCGCGCCCCGGTGGCGCCGAGCGGATGGCCGAGCGAGATGCCGCCGCCGTTCGGATTGACGTCCTCGCGGCGCTCCTCGAGCCGGGTGTCCTTCAGGAACTGGAGCGCGACCGAGGCGAACGCCTCGTTGACCTCGATCACGGCGATGTCATCCCACCCGAGACCCGCCCTCGCGAGCGCCCTGGCACATGCCTCCGGGTTGCCGTGCAGCATCCGATACGGATCGACGCCGGAAAGCCCGAAGGAGACGAAGCGGGCGCGTGGCTCGAGGCCGAGCCGCGACGCGGAGCGGTCCGAGGCGAGCAACACGCCTGCCGCGCCGTCGCAGATCTGGCTGGAGTTGCCGGCGGTCACCTTGCCGTCGGGGACGAACGCCGGTGCGAGCGCCGCCAGCTTCTCCGCCGACGTATCGCGTCTGGGTGTCTCATCGACGCCGAAGAGGACGC
>DASZCE010000104.1:0-2153 GCA_035943455.1 Gaiellaceae bacterium
CGGCGACGAGATCGCCGACGGCCTCCGTTCGGCGGGCGAGGGCTCGGGTGGCGACGTCGTCGAGCTCGGCGAACGTGGTGAGGAGGGCGCGCACGACCTGGCGCTCGTGCTGGGATTCGTGACGTTCGCGCTACCCGCCCTGCTCGTCGTCACGCGCTGGCTGCCGGCGCGGATCGAGCAGGTGCGGCGGTTGCGAGCGGCGTCCCAGGCGCTCGGGGAGCACGCAACCCCCGAGCGGAGGCGACTTGTGGCGATGCGCGCGGCGTTCTCGCTGCCCTACGGGCAGCTCCTCGCCTACACGCGCGACCCGCTCGGCGACCTGGCCTCCGAGCGCTACGACGCGCTCGTCGCCGCAGCGCTCGAAGACGCAGGCCTACGGGTCAAATCCAGCTGAACTCCTGCTGGAGGATCGGGATCGCGAAGTAGATCGCGAACGCGACCGCTGCTCCCCACATCAACGGATGCACGGTCCTCCAGAGCCCCTGGAAGGTTCTGACGATCACGTAGACGATGAAGCCGGCCGCGATGCCGTCCGTGATCGAGAACGAGAACGGCATGAACATGATCACGATTGCCGCGGAGAGGCCGAGCGCGATGTCGTGGAAGTCGATGCCGGCGAGCCGGCGTCCGCGCCGCACGCCTCCTCGCAGCTCCTCCTCGGCCTCCTCCTCGACCTCGGTCAGCACGCTGATCATGAGCCAGCCGACGATGATGAGCGCGGGTGCGGTCGCCTGTGGCGGCACCATCCCGATCAGCGGCGCGATGAAGATGAACGGGAAGAAGAGCACGCCGGTGACGACACTGACCCAACCGGTTCGCCCACCGGCGCCGACCCCGGCCGCCGACTCGATGTAGGTCGTCGCCGACGAGGCTGACGCGAATCCGCCTGCGGCCGCAGCCGCGGAGTCGACCAGAAGCGGCTTGCGGATCTCGGGCAGCTCACCCTGCCGATTGAGATACCCAGCCTGACGCCCGACGCCGACGAGCGTTCCCATGGTGTCGAAGAAGTCGGCGAGGAAGAGGCTGAAGGCGAGGGCGAGGGCGGCGATGAACGGGAGCGTCGAAAACGCGTCGAAGCTGATCTCGCCGATGAGGCTGAAGTCGGGGCTTCGGAAGACGTCCTCCGGCCAGCGTGCGTAGCGCGCGGTCGCCGGTGTGTCGAAGACGCCGTAGTCGTTCGCCCAGTTGACGATGGTGGCGAAGACCGTGGTGGCGACGATCCCGATCAGGAGGTCGCCGGGGACGCGTAGCGCGCGCAGTGCGATCGTGACGACGAGGCCGAAGAGCGTGATGATCACCGGCCAGGTCGTGAACGTCGCCAGGTCGACGGGCGTGGGTGTCTCGCGGCCGACGACGAGGCCGGAGTTGTAGAGGCCGATGAACGCGATGAAGAGGCCGATCCCGATCGCGATCGCCTTCTTGAGCTCGAGCGGGATCGCGCGCATGATCGCTTCGCGAAGACCGAGAAGGACCGCGACCACGGCGGCGAGCCCTTCGATGACGACCAGTCCCATCGCCTCCGGGAAGCCGAGCCCGTTCTGCGCGACGAGTGTGAAGGCGACGACGGCATTCAGGCCGAGCCCGGGCGCGATCGCGTAGGCCATGTTCGTGTAGAGGCCCATCAGAATCGTCATCACGCCTGCGACCAGGCAGGTGGAGGTAAGGACGGCTTCGAAGGGCAGACCGCGCCCTTCGAGGTCCGGGACGCCCGCGAACCCGAGGATCGCGGGGTTCACGAAGATGATGTACGACATGACGATGAACGTCGTCACGCCGGCGATCGTGTCGCGGGGCAACGTGGTCCGGTTGTCGCGGAACCGGAACCAGCGGTCGAGCGTCGCCTGTGGCGCCGCCGCGTACTCGCTCATGCAGATCCTCCTTTCCGCAGGACCGTGGCGATCGCGACAATAAACCGCCGCCTGGACGACGTTTTCCACATCGGAAGCACCGGAGCCCGCTAACCAAGCCGAATCCGCTCAACCAGGCGGACGTCCTCGTCGTAGAGGACGCCGAATCACAAGCTGGTGTGACACCGGTGTGACACCGAAATCGTCGATCGACCGGTGGTCACCACGCTGCGCATCTCGCGCCGCCAGCACCCCGAGGCGTCCTGATACGGACGCTACCTTGCCGCCCCTTGTGACAACGCCGTG
>DASZCE010000105.1:0-1952 GCA_035943455.1 Gaiellaceae bacterium
CGAGGAACGTGCCGACGAGGACGATCGCCAGCCCCGTGAAGACGAATGTCTGCCACGACGTCCAGCCGTTGTCGGGCGCCTTCGACATCGCGTAGACGAAGGAGACGAGTCCCGAAGTCACGAGAACTGCCGCGAGCGGATCGACGCGGCGGTCCGCGCCCTCGACCCGCCCTTCGGAGATCAACCACGGAGCGAGCGCGAAGATCCCGATCCCGACCGGGACGTTGACGAGAAAGATCCACTCCCAGCCGAGGTACTCGACGAGCACACCGCCGAGGAGCACGCCGGCCGCCGCGCCACTCCCGGCAACTCCGCCCCAGATCCCGAACGCCTTATTGCGCTCGGCGCCGCCGTGCCTGAAGGCGGCGCTGATGATCGCGAGCGTCGCCGGCGACACGATCGCGCCGCCGAACCCCTGGATCGCCCGGAAGACGATCAGGGCGAGCCCGCTCGACGAGAGCGCACACGCGAGCGAGCCGAGCGTGAAGATCGCCATCCCGACCATGAACACGCGCCGCCGGCCGAGCAGATCGGCCGCGCGGCCACCCAGAAGCAGGAAGCCGCCGAAGGCGAGCGAGTACGCGGTCACGATCCACTGGAGCGTGCTCGGCGAGATGTCGAGGTCCTGCTGAATGGTCGGCAGGGCGACGTTCACGATCGCGACGTCGAGCACGACCATGAAGAAGGCGACACAAACCAGCGCGAGCGCGTGCCAACGGCGTGGATCGGGGACGATTCCGGAAGCTTCCACTGGCGGCTCCTCTCTTGGGAAGGCGTGAATCTACAGGCCTCGCCCGTCCCCGGCCGTGCAAATCCCGCGTGGTTCGCGCGATCTAGTTACCGCCGGTCCTCCGTAGACTCATGGTGTTGGGGTCCATTTCGCCTTTGAACCGGGAGGTTCTCGTGAAGAACGCAGTCCTACTCATCCTCGCGGCCTTGCTCGCGGCGGCCACGCTCGCCGCGCCTGCCTCAGGCGCAACTCCGACCGAGCGGCGGCTCGCGCGCCAGGTGAAGGCGTTGCAGAAGCAGGTGAAGACGCTGCAGCGGCAGATGCGCAACGTGCAGTCGATCGCGGCGGGCGCGGTCGTCTACAGCGCCTGTGTCACCGCGGCGACGGCAGATGCGTTCCAGGCCACGTGGGAGACGATGGACCGCAAGGTCCCGCCGGATCAGTTTGCGCCGCAGACGGCGATCGCGGATCCGTTGAACTCGTGCCAGCGGCTCGAGATCCAACGCCAGCCGAATCCCCAAGCGACGCCGACCACGGACGTCTTCGCCGCGCTGCTCAACATCTTTCGCTAGTACGCGACTTTTTCCGCTCGGCGCGACAAACTGCGGGTATGTCCACGTGGTTTGGACCGCGCGAGCGGCCGGCCGATGACCCGCGCCGCCCCGATGACCCGCGCCGCCGGGACACCGAGGCGTCGGACCGCATCCTGCGCCTCGAGTCGATCACGGAGGCCGCGCTCTCCCACCTCGGGCTCGACGACCTGTTGGACGCGTTGCTGTCGCGTATTCGCGAGCTGCTCGCCGTCGAGACGACGTCCGTCCTGCTGAGGACCGGAGACGTGCTGATTCCGACAGCGAGCAAGGGATTCGAAGAGGAGCTGGGGAAGGGCATAGAGATTCCCGTCGGCCGGGGATTTGCCGGCCGCGTCGCGGCGGAACGACGGCCGATCCTCATCGAGGACGTTGATGAGATCGAGGTTGTCAACCCACTCCTCCGCGAGAAGGGGCTGCGGTCGCTTCTCGGCGTGCCTCTTCTCCATCGGGGCGAGGTCATCGGGGTCGTCCACGTGGGGACGACCCGGACTCGTCGCTTCACGCCCGACGACGTCATCACGCTCCAGCTCGCCGCCGATCGCGTCGCGATGGCGATCTCGCAGGCACGCGTCTTCGAGGCCGAGCGGCAGGCCCGGGCCGAGGCGGAGGCAGCTCAGCGGCGGCTGCAG
>DASZCE010000106.1:0-2136 GCA_035943455.1 Gaiellaceae bacterium
AGCGACGCCCGTTCTGGGACTCATCGAGCCACGAGCCCTGGGCGGCGGGGTTTTTCGGGGGCGCGGCGACCGGCGTCTTTGTCGGCTCCGCCATCGCCGCCGATGACGCGCAGGCGTCGCCCGTCGTCTCCGAGGACGTCGGCGGCGGCGACTTCGGCGGTGACTTCGGCGGTGGCGGTGACTTCGGGGGTGACGGCGGCGGTGGCGGGGACTTCTAAGGACTACTCGGCGACACCTCTGTCGCAGAAGCTGGGCGCGAAGCCGGGCGTAGACGTGCTCGTCTTCTTCACGACGAGCCGTGATGAGCTTCGCCGACGCTTTGCGAAGCTGCGCCGGACGATGGGGCCGGCCGACGGGCTATGGATCGCGTGGCCGAAGAAGGCGGCGAAGATCGACACCGACCTCGATTTCGAGACCGTGCAGAAGGTCGGCCTCGACGCCGGCCTCGTCGACAACAAGAGCGCCTCCATCGACGAGCGCTGGCAGGCGCTGCGGTTCGTCGTCCGGGTCTCGGACCGCTAGGTATACGCCTCGCGGGCACGCTGCCAGCGCTCGTCGTCGCGGCGGATGACGTCGGGATTCACGCCCCGCGCCTCCGCGGCCGCAAGCGTGAGCAGCTGGAAGAAAACGATGTCGACGACGGGATGTTGCACCGGCACGAGCGTCGTCTCGCAGCCGAGGGTCTCGAGCGCGCGCACGGCGTCGGCAGCGCGCCGCCCGTCGAGCACGTACGCCCGAACGGTTTCATCCACCGCAGCAAGGTGCCCGTGAAGGAGCTGCTCGGTGTGGTGCGCCTCGGCCGGGAGATGCGCGCCCTCACGGAGCTTCAACACCGCCTCCTGCGCCGTCGGCCATGCTTCTCCGGCGCCGGCGACGAGCACGCGGCCGAGCGGCGGCTCGCCGACATCCTGTGCCAGCGCCGCCTCGACGGCATCGGGGAGCCAGGCGATGTCCTCGCCACGCAAAGCCGCGATCGCGGCGACTGCGCACGTGTAGCTCGCCGTATGGCACCAGCTCTCCTCGAGCTCGGGTGTGACGACGATCACCTCGTCGGCCTCGGCGGCGATCCGACTCTCGGTTGCCCCCGTGACGAGCCATGTCGGCCCCCTCCATGCCCGCACCGCCTCGAGCGTCATCGGCGTCGTGCCCTCGTGACTGATCGCGACGAGGAGATCGGCAGCGCGACTGGGGTCGAGAACGAGGTCGAGCGCCTGCACGGCGTCGCCGCCCGTCTGGGCGGCGTGGAAGGAGGTCCCGCAGCCTGTAAGCAGCACCTTGCCCGCGGGGAAGCGCCGGCCGGTCGGCACGCGCCGCAGCCACTCGGGCTGAGCGAAGGCCGCTGCACGGGTCTTCTCGCCGGCCATGGCGGCGTCTATAGCATCCGGCCGATGGAAGGCTTCGACTTCGTGCACACGGAATCGGTGCGTTTCCGCGACCTCGACGGGATGGGCCACGTCAACCACGCCGTCTTCCTCACCTACATGGAGTCGGCTCGCCTCGCGTACCTCGCGTCGCTCGGGCTCGGCGACAACCCGCTCCGCGAGCTGATCCTGGCGCGCGCCGAGGTCGACTTCCGGTCGCCGATCGAGCTGGGAGAGCAGGTCGACGTCGGCGTTCGGACCAGCCGGATCGGGACGAAGAGCTTCGACCTCGAGCAGGACGTTCGCGCCGACGGGAGGCTCGCGGCCGAGGGACGGTTCGTTCTCGTCGGCTACGACTACGCGACGGGGCGCTCGATGGAGCTCCCGGCCAGATGGCGGCGAGTGCTCGACGGGGTGCCTGCGTGAGCGTCTTCGAGCGGGAGACGCTCTCGAACGGCGTCCGGCTGCTGGCGGCGCCGATGCCGCAGGTCCAGTCGGTCGCGTGCTTCATCATGCTCGCCGCCGGCTCGCGCTACGAGACGCCCGAGACGAGCGGGACCGCGCACTTCTCGGAGCACATGTTCTTCAAGGGCACCGAGCGGCGGCCGACGGCCCGCGACATCGGCACCGAGGTCGACGGCATCGGCGGCGAGTTCAACGCCTTCACGGGCAAGGAGTACACGGGCTATTACGTGCGCTGCGCCGGCGAGCACCGCTCGATCGCTCTCGACGTGCTCGTCGACATGCTGCGTCACTCGAAGTTCGATCCGGAGGA
>DASZCE010000107.1:0-3161 GCA_035943455.1 Gaiellaceae bacterium
ATCAACGGCCGCTTCGAGATGCGGACATCCGGCCTCCGGGGCCGCCGCATCTTCCTCGACGAGGCAAGCGTGATGGCGACCGAGAACGCGGTCATGGCCGCCTCCCTGGCCGCCGGAGAAACCGTGATCGGTAACGCGGCGTGCGAGCCGCATGTCCAGGATCTGTGCCGCTTCCTGGCGTCGCTCGGCGCCCGGATCGAAGGGATCGGCTCGAACATCCTTCGCATCGAGGGTGTGCAGCAGCTCAGCGGTGGTGACTGGCGGATCGGCCCCGAGCACATCGAGGTGGCGAGCTTCATCGGTCTCGCTGCCGTCACGGGCGGCGACGTGACGGTCGAGAACGTGGCGCTCGCAGACCTTGCGCCGATCCTCCCGGTGTTCCAGCGGCTCGGCGTCGAGGTGGAGCCTTCCGACTCGAGCGTCCGCGTTCCGCCCGGTCAGGAGCTCGTGATCGAAGACGACCTCGGCGACCAGATCCCGAAGATCGAAGACGGCCCATGGCCGGCGTTCCCCGCCGACCTGACCTCGATCGCGTTGGCCGTCGCCACCCAGGCGAAGGGAACGGTGCTGATCTTCGAGAAGATGTTCGAGAACCGGCTGTTCTTCGTCGACAAGCTGGTCAGCATGGGAGCACGGATCATCCTCTGCGACCCACACCGGGCGGTCGTCACGGGGCCGGCGAAGCTCTACGGCCAGCGGATGGCGAGTCCCGACATTCGCGCCGGAATGGCGATGCTGATCGCCAGCCTGTGTGCCGAGGGCATCTCGACGATCGGAAACGTCGGAGAGATCGACCGGGGCTACGAGCGCATCGACGAGCGCCTACGCGCCCTCGGCGCGCGGATCGAGCGGGTCGAGAACCTCTAACGGCGTCGCGCCGGAACTTTGACGAAGAAGGTGGGCGACGTCGTAGCGGCAAGCTCCGGCGCGCCGGCGTAGTACGCGCGCAGCGCGTGGGCGCCCGAGCGGAGCCGCGCACGGAAAACGACGCTGCCGCCGGCCCTTGTCTGCGCGCGGGCGACGCCGAACCATTGGCTGCCGCGGCGGACCTGTAGCGAGACGTGCCTGCCGGCCGGCGAGATGGCCGGTAGCTGCGACCTGAGGATGCCGCGGACGAGAACCCGAGGGTGCTTGGCGACGCTCCGCCGCGGCCCGATCAGGCTCAGCGCCGCATTCGCGCGCGGCGGAGGCACGACGTTGCCGCCGTTCGCCGCGGTCGCGACGGCGCGGCCGACGTTGAGGACGCCGTAGCCGACCGAGCTCGTCCACTTGCCGTCGCCCGAAGCCGTGCGCTTGAGGATCCAGCTCACCTGATCTCGCGTCAGCGCCGGGTTCGCCGCCCAGACGAGCGCGGCGGCGCCCGCGACCTGCGGCGCCGAAAAGGACGTGCCGCTCGCATAGCCGTACAAGCCCTTGGAAGAGCCCGGAAGGACGTAGCGCGGCCATTTGCGGGCCTTCGTGTACGAGGAGATCGCGCCGAAGACGTTCTCCCCGGGTGCGGCGAGCGAGATCCAGCTACCGGTGTTCGAGAACGACGCGCGCCGGCCCGCTTTCGTCGTCGCGCCGACGGAGAGGCCCCAGCCGCCGCGACCCTCCGATCCCACCGGCTGGAGCAGCGCGGCGGGGAACTCGACCGGGTTGCCCTCCTCGAACTCGTTTCCGGCCGCGGCGACGACGAGAACGCCGTGCTCGGCGGCGTACTCGAGCGCTTTCCGCTCGACCGCGGACGTTTCGGTGCCGCCGATCGACAGGTTGATCACCCTGGCGCCGCGGTTCACGGCGTAGACGATCGCCGCGGCCTCGTCCACATCCGTGAACGAGCCGTCGGCGTGGCCGGTCTGGAGGATCAGGAGCTTCGCGTCGCCGCCGAAGCCCGCGATGCCCTCTCCGTTCGTCACCGAGCCGCCTGCGAGTGAGGCGACGAACGTTCCGTGGCCATGGAGGTCACGGACGTCGGGCCCGCCGTCGAAGAGGTTTTGCGTTGTGGGCTCCTTGGCCGCGAGGTCGGGTGCCGTCAGGTCGGCGCCGGTGTCGATCACCGCGATGGTCACGGAGGCGGCTGCGCGCAGCACCGTCTCGGGAACGGCGCCGGCGTGGGCGGCGGTGTACTGCCACTGGTACGGAACCCCGGCCGAGTACATCGCGGTCAGCCCGGGTTCGGCGGCCGAGAAGCGCCGCTCCGGCACGTCGACGGAGACGATCCCCGGAACCCTCGAGACGCCAGTCGCAAACTCATCGGGATCCGCCGGACGGATCTCGGCGGCGCGGACGTCCGGCAGCCGCTTGACGATGCGCCCGGGATAGCGCCGGAGCGCGGCGCGGAGCGCCGCGGGCGAGCGGTAGGTGACGACGGCGGTCGTCCGGGCCTCGCCCGCGGACGATGAGAGCGCCGCCGGGACGCCGACCGCGGCCGCGGCAACGAGTGGCGCGAACGCCACAGCAAGACGGAGAGACGCGTGACCGCTGTGCTTGTCCATGGGGGCCGCAGCGAGCGCCGGGGGTTGGCTCGCACAGTCCGTTTCGGCCCTTCCCGCAGACTCCGATACCCTCGTTCCAGCGATGCAGGCGGGCGACCAGGCGACCGGGCTGCAGGCACGCGTCTCGCTCGGCGGGGCCGGGCGGGCGAGTGTCTCGACCGGCCTGCCGGTGCTCGACCATCTCCTCGAGCTTCTGGCCGGCCACGCCGGCTTCGACCTCCAGCTCGAGGTCGCCCCGGGCGGGCCGGACGCCGAGGCGAACGCGGCAGGACGGGCGCTTGGTCGCGCGATTCGCGATGTTGTCCGAGCGGACGGGGCGAGGGGCTACGGGTACGCGATCGTCCCGGCTGACGAGGCACTCGCGAACGTGGTGCTCGAGGCGTCCGACCGGCCGCTTCTCGTCTCGAACGTCGATCTGTCCGATGCGCACGTCGCGGGTCTCGAACGCGACCTCGTCTCTGAGTTCCTCCGGGAGCTCGCCGAGGCGGGCGGGCTAACACTCCACGTGCGCCTGCTGCACGGCGAGGACGCGCGGCACGTCCTCGAAGCGATCTTCAAGGCACTGGGAGGGGCGCTGGCAGCAGCCGGCGCGCCGCGAAAGGAGTAGGCATGGGGGAGAAGGAGGCCGTCCGGACCGAGCACGCGCCCGCGCCGTTCCAGGGCGCGCCGTACTCGCAGGCGATC
>DASZCE010000108.1:0-2072 GCA_035943455.1 Gaiellaceae bacterium
CCTCTACGCCTTTGCGGTGGAAGTAGCAATAGTGGCGGTTCTTCCAGGCATGCTTAGGAAAGGCCGCCAACGCTTACCACCTCTGAGTGTCAAGACCACGGCGGCGACGAAGGCCGACCGGGGCTCGACGTTTCGCCTCGCGCTTGGCGCGCAGACCGTCGCAATGCTCCTCGTAGTACCGCTTCGCCTTCTCCCGGTCGCACCCTTTGCAGAGCAACTTGCGCGCCGACGCCTTCGAGCGGTCGACGGCGAAGCCCCCCTCTCGAGGGATTCCCCGCATTTAGGACAAGGGCGGGGATAGGTCGGCATAGGTCAGGAAGGACGCGGAACTCGTCTCGTTACGGCGGGGAGAGACGCAAGAGAGGGAAATCCGACTGGCGCGGGTGTCGCCGCTGATTGTCCTAGACAAAATGGTAAGCGTTCAGCCCCTGTGCAGGGACCCGTTGGGTCGCGCCGAAGTTGGGTGGGATGGAGCGGGCGGAGGCGGAGGCGATCCTCGACGGTGATCGGGAGGCGGCGGTCGCGCTGCTGATGCGGGTCGGCGCGCTGGTCGAGGCGAACCGGCGGCTGGAGGCGCGCGTCGCCGAGCTCGAGCGGCGGCTCAAGCGCAGTTCGCGCAACTCGTCGCTGCCGCCCTCGCAGGATCCGCCGTCGGCACCGCCGCGACCACGCCGGCCGGGCTCCGGTCGCGAGCGGGGCGGCCAGCCCGGGCATGAAGGCAAGAACCGGCCGCTGCTTCCGCTCGCGCGGGTGGACGAGGTTGTCGAGCACTGGCCGGAGCGCTGCCGGGCCTGCGCGCATGTCTTCTCCGCGGACGAGCGGGCGGACGCGGCCGCGGTGCAGCGGCACCAGGTCTGCGAGCTGCCGCCGATCGCGGTCACGGTGAGCGAGCATCGGCTGCACCGTGTCTGTTGCCCCGCGTGCGCGATCGAGACGCGGGCCGAGCTTCCTCGCGAGCTGCCGCGCTCGGCGTTCGGCCCGCGCTTGCAGGCCGCGGTCGTGACGCTCGCGGTCAGAAACCGTGTCTCGCGCCGCGACACGAGCGAGCTCGCCCGCGAGCTGTTCGGGGTCGAGCTGGCGAGCGGATCCGTCGACGCGATCATCCAGCGCACCGGGGAGGCGCTCGCCGCGCCCCACACCCGGCTCGAGCAGGAGATCAAGTCGGCGCCGGTCGTCAACATCGACGAGACGGGCTGGAAGACCGCCGGCGGCAACCGCACCCTGTGGGGCGCCCTGACCGCCCGGACGGCGCTCTTCCGGATCGCCGCGGGCCGGCACGCCTTCGAGGCGAGGACGCTCCTCGGGGAGCGCTTCGCCGGGATTGTCTGCTCGGATCGCTGGCGCGGCTACGACTACCTCGACCCCAGCCACCGGCAGCTCTGCTGGGCGCACCTGCTCAGGGACTTCACCGCCCACAGCGAAGGGATGGCCGAGCAGAAACGCTTCGGCGGCGACGGCCTCCGCATCGCCCGCGACCTCTTCGCCGCCTGGGAGCACTACCAGGCCGACGGCGACCGGGCCCGCCTGCAAGCGCAGATCGCCCCGCTCGAAGACAAGCTCCGCGCGCTGCTCGAGCACGCCGCCCGCAAGAGCCCGCGCACCAAGTACCACCGCGACTTCGCGAGGTACCTGCTCAAGCGCTGGCCCGCCCTCTGGACCTTCGCCCATACCGACGGTGTCGAGCCGACCAACAACCACGCCGAACGCGGCCTCCGCGGCGCCGTCATCTACCGCAAGCTCTCGCTCGGCAGTCAATCCGACCGCGGCGAACGCAGCATCGAGCGACTCCTCTCGGCATCAGTCACCTGCCGACTCCAGAAGCGCTCGCTCTTCGCCTACCTCACCGACGTCCTCACCGCCAGCATCCGCGGCGACCCCACCCCCGCGCTCGCCTGACCGCGGCGGGGGGCTGAACGCTTACCAAAAGATTCCGATTTGCAGGAGCTTTACGGGAGCGAACAGGACTCGAACCCGCGACCTCCGGCGTGGACAGGCCGGTCATGGCGCTTCCGGGCTGAGCGGGGATCGGCGGGGATTACCGTCGTGAGCGGGGCTTTCCGACCCTGGTGTTG
>DASZCE010000109.1:0-2209 GCA_035943455.1 Gaiellaceae bacterium
CGGCAGGGCGAAGATCAGGTGGCGCGTCTCGAGGGAGGCGCTCGCGCCTGACCGCGCGACGAGGAGGCTGACTGCGGGGATGGCGACCACCGCGACGGCGAGGAGGGCTGCGTCGCGCCGCTCGCGGAGGAGGACGAGCAGCCCCGCGGCCGCGACCACCGCGACGGTCAGCGTGACGGCGAGCCAGCCCGCCGTGAAGTCGCCGAGGGTCTTCCAGAGATACTCCAGGACGTCGACCGGTGAGCCCAGCTTCGAGCCGTTTCGCTCTCCGAAGCCGACGTCGAAGCGTGAGGCGAGGAGGAAGTACGTCCGCCAGAGCGGGATCGCGACGACGAGCACCGCGGCAAACGCGAGGAGCGGTCGCCGCAGCGCAACAGGCCGCCGAAAGCGGCGGGCGAGGACGTAGGCGCCCTGCGCGGCGAGGACGAGCGCGCCGTACGGCTGTGTCGCGAGCATCGCGAGCGTGGCGAGACCCCAGACCGTCCAGCGGGCTGCAGTTCCCCGCTCGAGCGCCCGCAGGAGGAGCAGGAACGAGACCGCGCTCGTGAAGAGGAAGAGGCTGTACATGCGCGCGTAGACAGCGTGGAGGAGTGTCACCCAGCTCGCGGCGACGACGAGTGCCGCGAGGAGGGCTGTGCGGCGGTCCGTGAGCCGCGCGACGAGCGCCGCGGCGGCCGGGATGCTCGCGACGGCGAACACGACGGAGATGAGTCGCAGACCCGTCAGTCCGGGTGCCACGACCATGGCGAGATGGGCAAGGAAGAAGTGCAGCGGAGCGCCGCCGCGCTCGTCGAGCACGGTGTCGAAGACGTCGCCGAACGGCTTGCGGCTGACGAAAAAGACGAGCGTCTCGTCCTCATGCGGCGGCCAGGCGTGCAGGTGCCAGAGGAGAAAGCCGGTGAGCGCGGCCGTGACGGCCCCGACGCCGAGCCGGTAGCCGTTGGCCACCCAGAGCTGCCCACGCTCGAGGAAGCCCGCGACTGGCACTCCTTCCACGCGAGTGCCGGTGGCGGCCGAGCTCCTTGCTAGCATCTCTCGCTGCAAACGCGGCCTTTTTTACGATGCCGATCTACGAGTACCGCTGTCCGGAGGGGCATACCTTCGAGCTGTTCCAGCGGATGCACGATCCGCCGCCGTCAGGTTGCCAGATCTGCGGCGCATCACCTATCACGAAGGTGCTCTACCCCGCTGCCATCCACTTCAAAGGCTCCGGCTTCTACTCCACCGATTACGGGCGGGGCCGTCGTCGCGAAGCCGGGCGGGACGGCGACGCCCCTGCCGAGAGCGGGGAGAAGAAGGGCGACAAGCCCGAGAAGCCGGAGAAGAAGGCCGCGACCGAGTCGTAGCAGGGCCGGCGTCCCCGCTAGCCGCTGCCCGGGCTTCGTCCCACGAAGCAGCCCGGGCCGAACTGGCCTGACCCCGGGGGAGGCGGCTGGGGAGCGGACTTGCCCGTCACCATCGCGACGACCGACACGTTCTCCTCGGTCCCGAGGATGTACGAGACACCGTCCACGTCGGCGATCGTCCCACCGAGCCGACAGCGAAGCGTGCCGCTCGCGGGCGTCCGGTACTTCACCCAGCCGAGCTCGATGAGCTCGTTCGTCGACAGATCCGTTGCGAGCGGCTTGACGAGGTCGTCGCCGATGAAGGGCATGCGGACGAAGGTCCCGAAGCTCGTGATCTCGTCGGCAACCGCCTCCAGCACCTGCTGCTGCCGCTGTCCGCGCGTCACGTCGGACTCGCTCGGGTTCAGCTGGTTCTGCCGGATCCGTGCATAGATGAGCGCCCGCCGGCCGTTCATCTCCTGCTCACCCTTGCGGAAACGCCAGCCTTTGAAGCGCGCGCACGCGGCGGGAGTGGCGCGGGGGCAGTCGAACGGGTTCGACAGGATCCGGCGCGGCACGTCGACCGTGACGCCGCCGAGGGTGTCGATTACTTCTCGGAAGTCTGCGAAATTCATAACGATGACGTGGTTGATGGGGACGCCCGTCAGCCGCCTCACGGTGCTGACGGCGAGCGTCGGGCCCCCGTATGCGTAGGCGGCGTTGACCTTGTCGGATCCGCGGCCAGGGATCTCGACACGGAGGTCGCGAGGGATCGAGAGGAGAGCGATCCGGTGCTCGTCCGGATCGGTCCGGATGAGCATGATCGCGTCGGAGCGGAAGGGCCCCTTCCTGCTTCTCGCCTCGTCGGTCCCTAGGACGAGCAC
>DASZCE010000110.1:0-5057 GCA_035943455.1 Gaiellaceae bacterium
CTGGCGCTTCGCGGAACCGAGGTAAGCCACTAGGATGAGCTCGCTCGATTCTGTGCGTGGCGTCGCGCAATAACGTGAACCAACACACGCGCGAAGGGAGCTCCAGTCCGCTTCGGGCCTGAGAACCCGGACGGCTTGGCACCCACCTGGTTCTTCCAGGTTCGCAAAGCGCGGCGACATCGGCAGAGTGGAGCTTTCGCAGCCCCGGTCACACCGGGGCTGCGCTGCCTTTGGGCTACCGTGATCTCGTGTTCGAGGTCATCGGAGATTCGTCCCGCGGCGGCGACTGGCGCCTGGTTCGGCTGACCATCGAGGGCGACCGCATCACGAGCGCCGACGCCGAGGGCCTCGAGCGGCCGCTCGAGGGTCTGACCCTGCTCGAGGCGGCGCGTGTCGGCGGGGACGAGCTTGCCGTCGACGCGTTGGCGAATGCGATCGGGCCGGTCTTCCGGGCACCGCGTGACCGTGATCGGGTTGCCGTCGCGATGAGCGGTGGGGTCGACAGCGCCGTCGCGCTGCTCCGCGCCGGGCCGAACGCGATCGGCGTCACGTTGCGCCTGTGGATCGATCCGCAGGCGCCGGAGAGCGAGCGTGCGTGTTGCTCACCCGAGTCCGTTCTCGCTGCGCGAAGGACGTGTCTCAACCTCGGAATCCCGCACGTCACGCTCGACGCGCGGCAAGACTTCCTCCGCGCGATCGTCGAGCCGTTCATACGGGGCTACGAGCGCGGTGAGACGCCCAACCCCTGTATCAGCTGCAACGGCTTCTTCCGGTTTGGCCGACTGCTCGCCTTCGCCAAGGATGCCGGCGCCTCCAGGCTCGCGACAGGGCACTACGCCCGGGTGGTCCGTCATCGCGGACAGCTGTTGCTCGCCCGCGGGGCGGACGCGGCCAAGGACCAGTCGTACATGCTCGGCCGCCTCGATCCCCGCGTCCTCGACCGCATCTGGTTTCCGCTCGGCGAGCAGACGAAGGAGGACACCCGCGCCGAGGCCGCCCGCGCGGGACTCGCCGCCGCCGGTCGCATCGAGAGCCAGGAGGCGTGCTTCCTCGGCGGCGACGACTACCGATCGTTCCTCGAGCGCCGTGGCCTCGCCGGTGCGGCCGGCGACATCGTGGACGAGGAAGGCGAGGTCGTGGGGTCGCACCAGGGGTTCTGGCGCTTCACGCCCGGCCAGCGGAAGGGCCTCGGCGTTGCCACGGGCTCGCCGCTCTACGCGATCGAGACGCGGCCGGCGAGCAACCAGGTCGTCGTCGGGCCGCGGGAGGCGCTCGCGCGGCAGACGGTTCGCGCCGACGGCAGACTGTTCGCGGACGTCGAACGCGCCGGGGTGAAGCTGCGCTATCGCTCGCCGGCCGTTCCCGCGAAGGTCGCACGTGTCTCGCGAGGGTTCCGCGTGACGTTGGACGAGCCGGTGTACGGCGTGGCAGTCGGCCAGGCGGCCGTTCTCTACGAGGGCGATGTGGTGGTCGGGGCGGGACGCGTCACGTCGGCAGGTCGTTGACGGCGCACCGCGATGACCTCTATAGGCGTTTCAGGATCGAGACGCAACGATGACCGACGAGATCACGCTGACCATGCCGCGCGAGCGGCCCTACTTCGGCGTCGCCCGGCTCGTGCTCGGCGGGCTGGCGACGCGCCTGGACGTGACCGTGGAGCATCTCGAGGAGCTCGCGCTGGCGCTGGACGGTTTGCTCGAGCGGCGTGATGGCGGCGCCGAGATCACCATCTCGCTCGTGATCGCGGGCGAGGACCTTCGTGCGAATGTCGGGCCCTTCAGCGGCGGCGATCTTCGTGCCGAGCTGGAGGGAGAGCTCGGCGAGTCGCTGTCGCTGCGGCGACTACTCGACGCAGTCGTCGACGGCTACGCGGTCGCAGATCGCGACGACGGCGCCTGGGTCGAGGTGCGGAAACGCCTCGAGCAGAGCGTCTAATGCCGAACGACGACAGGCTCCTCCTCCGCCGCTACCACGAGGAGGGCGACCTCCAGGCGCGAGAGCAGCTGATCGAGCGGTACATGTCGCTCGTTCGGTCGCTGGCGAGGCGCTACTCCTACCGAGGCGAGCAGCTCGACGATCTCGTCCAGATCGGAGCGATCGGGTTGATCAAGGCGATCGACCGCTTCGACCTCGACCGCGGGGTGGAGCTGACGACGTACGCGACGCCGAACATCATCGGCGAGATCAAGCGGCACTTCCGCGACAAGGGCTGGTCGGTGCGAGTACCACGCGGCCTCCAGGAGCTCAACGTGCAGGTCTCGAAGCTGATCGAGCAACTCACGGTGCAGCTCGGGCGCTCGCCGACGATCGCCGAGCTGGCCTCAGCGGCGGGAGTGGAGGAGGAAGAGGTGCTGGAGGCGCTGGAGAGTGGGCGGGCATACAGCTCGGTCTCGCTCTCGACGGGAATGAGCCCCGACGACGAGGGGGAGCTCGACCCGCTCGAGTCGCTCGGGAGCGAGGAGCACGAGTACGAGGTCTCCGAGGATCGCGCCGTGCTTGCGCCGGGGTTCAAGGTGCTCGACGAGCGGGAGCGGCGGATCCTGCACCTGCGCTTCTTCCGCGGCCTCACGCAGTCGCAGATCGCCGAGCAGATCGGCATCTCGCAGATGCACGTTTCCCGGCTGATCCGGCGCTCGCTGGAGAAGATCCGCGAGGAGATCGCCGAAGAGGAGGAAGTCGCGTGATCTCTTTACAGAACCTGGTTCAGTAAAGAAGGGCAGCACGAAGTGTCGTGGCTTCGTGACGTCCAGCGCTCCGAGCGGCGTTAACGGAACCAGGTTCCGTAAAGGGCGGCGGGCGCAGCGCGTCGCGCCGGCGGCGGCCCGCCGAGTCGGCGCCTCAGGACCCGCCCCTAGAATCGGAGCCATGCGAACCACGCCCGAGATCCGCGAGGGCTTCCTCCGGTACTTCGAGGGGAAGGGTCATGTGCGGCTGCCGTCCGCGTCGCTGATCCCGCCGCCCGAGGACGTCTCGACGCTGCTCATCAGCGCCGGGATGCAGCCGCTGAAGCCGTACTTCCTCGGCCAGAAGCACCCTCCGGCGACCCTCCTCACCACGCACCAGAAGTGCTTCCGCACGACCGACATCGACGACGTCGGCCTCGACGGCTACCACCTCTCCTTCTTCGAGATGATGGGCAACTTCTCGATCGGCGAGTACTTCAAGGAAGGCGCCGTCGAGCTCGCCTGGGAGTTTCTGACGGAGCACCTGAAGATCGATCTCGAGCGCTTGTGGGTCAGCGTCTTTGCGGGCGATCCCGAGCTCGGGCTCGGCGAAGACGAGGTCGCGATCGCGGCCTGGGAGAAGGTCGGCCAACCGCGCGAGCGCATCGTCGGGCTGCCGCGCACGGAGAACTTCTGGCAGGCCGGCGACACGGGGCCATGCGGTGGCTGCTCGGAGATGTACTACGACCGCGGCGAGGAGCTCTCCTGCGGCCAGCCCGACTGCGGTCCCGGCCACGCGTGCGAGCGCTACCTCGAGTTCTGGAACCTCGTGTTCATGGAGTTCGACCTCGGCGCCGACGGCGTGCTGACGCCGCTTCCCAAGCCTGTCATCGACACAGGCCTCGGCCTCGAGCGCACGGCGGCGATGCAGCAGGACGTGATCTCGGTGTACGAGACGGACGGCTACCAGGCGATCATGGATTGGATCGAGCGCGAGAGCGGCGTCGGCTGGCAGAGCTCCGAGAAGGCGACGAAGGCGCACCGGATCATCGCCGACCACGGCCGCGGCATGACGTTCCTCGTCGCGGACGGGGTGTTGCCTTCGAACGAGGGGCGCGGCTACGTGCTTCGCCGCGTGATCAGGCGTGCAGTCCAGCAGGCCCGCGGAATCGGGCTTGCCGACCTCTGGCGTATCGCCGATGTCGTCGCCGACCAGATGGCTCGGTGGTACCCGGAGCTCGACGAGAACCGCGAGGGGATGAAGCAGGTCCTGAGCGCGGAGGAGGAGCGGTTCTCGCAGACGCTCGAGCGCGGCATGGGCCTGTTCGAGGCGATTGCCACGAACGGGCAGATCTCCGGCGAGCACGCCTTCAAGCTCCACGACACCTACGGGTTCCCACTCGAGCTCACGCGCGAGCTGGCCAGCGAGCGCGGGCTCGCCGTCGACGAGGAGGAGTTCACGCGCCTGATGGCCGAGCAACGGGCCCGCTCGCGAGCGAAGACGGCCGAGGTCGCGATCTCGCTCGACGGCTCCCGCCCGACGGAGTTCGTCGGCTACGAGACGACGGAGGTCCTCACGGCGATCATCGCCTACGAGGACGTCGGCGACGGGACGTTTCAGGCGAAGCTCGAGCGCTCGCCGTTCTACCCCGAGGGCGGCGGTCAGGTCTCGGACGTCGGCTTCATCGAGAACGAGGAAACCGGCGCCCGCGCCGACCTCATCCGAGCCACCCGCGTCGGCGACGACCAGGTTCTGACGTTCAAGGGAGCCGGGTTCGCCGAGGGAGATCGCGTACGCGCGGTCGTGCCCTGGTCCATGCGGTTCCCGACGATGGCGAACCACACAGCGACGCACCTCCTGCACCGAGCCCTTCGCGACGTCCTCGGCGATCAGGTCCGGCAGGCCGGATCGGCGGTTCGGCCGGACAAGCTTCGCTTCGATTTCACCTACGACCGGGCGCTCAGCCCCGAGCAGCGCGAGCAGGTAGAGCGGACGGTGAACGAGAAGATCTTCCAGAACCTGCCCGTGCGCACCTTCGTCACTCCGATCGAGGAAGCAAGGCGCCTCGGCGCGATGATGCTCTTCGGCGAAAAGTACGGCGACGAGGTGCGTGTCGTCGAGATCGACGACTACTCGCGCGAGCTTTGCGGCGGCACGCACGTGCGTTCGACTGCCGAGATCGGGCCGTTCGTCCTCCTCTCCGAGAGCTCCGTCGGCGCTGGGGCGAGACGGATCGAGGCGATCACCGCGGGCGAGGCCTGGGCCTGGCTCAGGGCTCGCGCGGAGGAGGCTGAGGAGCTGCGCGAGGAGGTGCAGGAGCTTCGGAAGGGGGCGGGCCGCCGCCCCGCGGCGGCCGAAACAGCGGTCGTCTTCCGCGAGGAGTCGAACGGGAT
>DASZCE010000111.1:0-8736 GCA_035943455.1 Gaiellaceae bacterium
GCGTCAGGGTCCCGAAGGAGTTCAGGTCGTCCATCGTGTACGGGTCGCGCGAGAACTTCCGGATCGTCAGCGTCGGACCACGCAGCGACAGCGGCGGGATGATGGCGTTGACGCGGCTGCCGTCCGGCAGGCGCGCGTCGACCATCGGCGACGCTTCGTCGACGCGACGCCCAACCTGCGAGACGATCTTGTCGATGATCCGGAGCAGGTGGGCGTTGTCGGCGAAGGTCGTGTTGGTGCGTTCGATCTTGCCGTCGCGCTCGATGAAGATCTGGTCCCAGTTGTTGCACATCACCTCGGTGATGTCGTCGTCCCGGAGCAGCGGCTCCAGCGGGCCGTAGCCGAGGATGTCGTCCGTCAGCTCGCGGACGATCCGCCGGCGCTCCTCCCGCGTGAGCGGCGTCCCGTCGAGAGCGAGCTGCTCGGTGACGGCGCGGTGCACCTGCTCATGCAGGCCCTCGCTGGTCTCGTTCGTGAACAGCTGCGGGCCGAGCTTGGCGATGCACGCGTGGTGTACCCGCGTCTTCAGCTCGGCGTAGGGGTCGACGGCCGCCGAGGGGCGCTCCTCACGCTCCCGCGGCGGCGCACCGGCGAGTACGATCGGCTCGCTGCCCTGTTCGCCGCCGGGCTGCCCGTTCTGTCCCTTGATGCGATCGTGGAGTCCCATCGCCCGCTCCTATGCCTTCGCCATGGACCTGCCGCGCCAGCCTTTCCTCTTGGCGTGCGCGGGCTCGGCCGGTTGCAGCGACTTGGCCATCTCGCGCAGCGCGCGCGAGAAGTCGGCTTTCGGGTCGGACGCGACGGCCGGATTTCCCCGGTTGACGGCCAGCGGGACGGCGCGGTCGCTCGGGACCTCGTAGCGGACACGCTGCTCGAGCGCCGCCTCGACCTCGCCGCGCTTCATCCCGACGTTGGTGTTCGCGCGGTTGAGGATGACGCGGATCCGCTCCGTCGGGAACGACAGCAGCTCGAGGGTCTGCAGGCTCAACCGGACGTTCTTGATCGTGGGAACGTCGAGCCCGCAAACGAGCAGCAGCTCGTCCGTGGAGTCGAGCGTCGCCAGCATCGGGCCGTGGAAGAACGGCGAGGTGTCGACGACGATCATCTCGTACGACTCCTTGGCGACCTCCAGCAGCCTCGAGATCTTTGCCTCGGTCACGAGCTCTGCGTCCTCGGGCCGGATCGGCGCCGGCAGGACATCGACGCCCGAGGAGTGCCGTGTCGTGTAGCCCGCGAGCTTCTCGGGATCGAGCTCGCCCGGCGCGACGACCAGGTCGTAGATCGTCTTGTCGGGCTCGATCCCCAGCATGATCGCGGCGTCGCCGAACTGGAGGTCGAGATCGAGCAAGAGCGTCCGCTTCCCGCCGTGCTTGGCGAAGGCGGCCGCGAGATTCGTCGACATCACCGTCTTGCCGGTGCCGCCCTTCGGCGAGAAGACCGTCAGGATCTTGCCCTGCTCGCCGGTCTGTCCCGGCCTGCCGTTGACGTGCGCCTTGCGGATCGAGAAGACGACATTCTCCGGCAGCTGCGGCAGGAGGAGGACGTCGGCGACGTCCGCCTCGAGGGCTGATTCGAGCAGCGCCGAGGCCTCTCCGGACGCAAGCAGGACGATCGGAGCGCGCGTGTACTCGCGGATCGCCGCGAGGTCGTCAACCGGGAGCTCGGACGCGCGGGTCCCGTGGAGGATGGCGTGGAGGTGGCCGCCTGCGAGTGCGCCCGCCCCCTCGCGCACGGACTGGCTACGGCCGACCACGTTCATCTCGGGGTGGCGGGCAAGCGCCTCGCTCAGCTCGTTGAGGCCCTCGCAGCTCCCGGTGATGAAGATCCGGGTGCCTTCGCGGAATGTCTGCGGATCGATGCTCATCGGGATCCCCTTCCGGTCGCGACTCGCCGGATCGCACGTCGGTTCAGCCCCTCCGTGATGATCGACAGGTCTGACTCTGCGCTGGGCTTGCTGTCGGCGGCGTCGGTCACCGGGCGCAGCTCGAGCGACCACTCGCCGTGCTTGACGACGTGGAAGAGCTTCTGCGACTGCGCGTCGCTGACGGCAAGCAGCACCGAGAACGCTTCCTCGGGACGAGAGCTCAACCTGCTCTCGATGTCGGCGTTGCTCGGCGCCTTGAGGACGAGCAGGTGGCGGAGCACGACGCGCGTAAACGCGCTGCCCCCTGCCCGTCCGGACTCGAGCGAGCCGACGAAGTCGACCCGATCGCCGGTCTTCAGCGTGCCCAGGAGCAGCTGATGCTGGCTGCCGGGCACCTGAAGGGCACGAAGCCTCCCCTTCAGCTGGGCCTGCACGCCCTGCTCGCCGAGTGGCTTAAAGCGGTTCAGGGTCACCTGCTCACCCTCGTAGACCCGTTCGGTGGCAACGAGCGGCTCGATCTGATCCGGCTTCGAGATCGCGCCGGGGACGACGCTTCGACGGGCGATCTCGACCGGCTTGAGGAGATTTCGGTCGGTCACCTCAGAGCCCGACGTGCCGACCGGAATCTCTCCCGCCGCCACGTAGACCGGTACGAGCTCCTCGCCGGACTGGACGCTGCGCTTGTAATTCGTCACGTAGAAGATCGTCAGCAGCGCGGCAAGCACGGCGAGCGCAACTGCGATACCGATATTTCGAACCCTGTAACTCATTGGGGCGGTTTTCTCTCCTTCTCTCTACTCTTGCTTATTCGATCAGCGTGACTGCTCGGGCACCGAAGTTCGGGGTTCCTATCGACGAGGCGGGAACGCCGGTCCAAACCATGTCCATGAAGTAGCCATTGATCCTCGAGTCCTTCGAGCCGTGGATGTCGTAGCTCGTCACGTGGAAGACGGCGAAGCCGATAACGTAGTACTTAAAGCCGGCTCCCTGAGCCGCGACTGCGTTGTACACGGGCAACAGAAGGTCTGGTTTATTCGCGAGGCGGTAATCAAGCGCCTCTTTGACGTGAGATGAATTCGGCTTGATTCCGGGATCCGAGTAGTACCACTGGTCGACGTCAGCTGCGTCGAGATAGCCGGTTCGGATCCACTCGCCGATGTCTGTGAGCCCGGTGCCGCCGTACGACGAGTCGATGTTGACTAGGCGAAAGGCGCCCGGACCGGTCTTCATGAAGTCGATGGTGGTTTCTTTGCCGGGGTAGTGCACACCGTCTTTGTAGTAGCCCCAACACGACTCCGGCGGGATGCAGTGAAGCATCTCGTGTAGCCAATCGACCGCGATCGGGGCTGCTCCAATGCCGCTGCCCATTGCTCCGACACGCGCTGCGGCTTTCGCGCGAACGTCCACGGAGCTGCGCCCGAAGAGCTGCACAAAGAACCCTGGCGAGGGTCGGTCCGTCGTGACCTCGATCGTGTCATTCGGGACGACGGTCATTCGAAACTTGATGTTCTTGGCCTCGAGGCCGCCGTCGTTCGTGTCGGCATATTTGAGAGCCGATGCCTCGGCCGCGGCTGTGTTGGCCGGCAGCTCTTGGGCGCCGGCAAGCGCCGCGGCATCCGCGTTCGCCTGGAGCTTACGGTCGGCGCGGTACCACGAGCCGACGTCGATGACGATCGCCGCCATTCCGATCAGCACGGCGAGGAACAGCAACGACAAGACAAGTGACTGGCCGCGTTCCTTCATTCGACACGCTCCGTGGTCGCGCTATGGATGAAGCCTTCTTTGACCGAGACCCCGAGCAGCTTGATCTGGTACGGGTAGCTCGCTGAGACCTTGACCTCGTCTCCTGCCTCCCAGGTCGACTCCACCGTGACGGCGAGGTTCGCCGGTTTGAGGTCGGTGGCAGCCGCCTTGACCGCGTCGACCGTGACGGCGGCCGGGTCCTTCTCGTGTCGCGACACGGCTCCCTTGCGGGCGCCTGCCCGCACGGCATCCGTCAGCGTGATGTAGTTGTTGAAGGTGATGCCGAACTGGATGATTCCGAAAAGGAGCACGACCAGAAGCGGCAGGACGAGCGCGAATTCGGTCATGCTCTGTCCGCGCTCGGAATGAAATGCGGCTCGTTTTTTCATGAAGACTCTGGCGGCTCTTTCTTTCGTTCTTTCTGGTCTTGCGTTAATGGCAGGTGGTGAGGGGCGGGCCCTTCGGGCGGCGAAGAGCCCGCCTGCCATGCCGATGGGAGGGTCTACTTGATGTAACCCGCAACCCGCTCGATCGCTGCAACGATCTGGTCGGAAAGGAGCGAGAGGGCACCGAACACGAGGGCCGTAATTACGGCCAAAACGACCCCGTACTCGGCCATGGTCTGACCTTCCTGGCGCTTGTGCAGCCACTCCAACAGTTTCAGCACTTGATTCACCTCCCTTCGCGGTTTCTGTCGGCGCAGAAGCACCCACGACGACACGTCACCTCGAAAGGAGGACCTCGTTGCTTGTGTCGAGCGCTTCCGTGTCGGGGCGAATCCCAATGTGCTCACGCCGAACCTTTCCTTCGTTCCTTTCGGCGTGCCGCCCCGCCTCTGGGCTCAATTGCCCCGTTCATCGTGATCGTGGAGATGCGGGGCGATCCCTCGGTATGGGGATTCCCTGCGTTGTCCCCTCGTTCGGGGGAACGGTGGGCTCTCGGCTCTCCGATGATCGTCGTGATTCCGTTGCGGCCGCGGACTCGGTCATAGATCCGCGCCGAAGTGGCGGCCTCGGCGCTCGACGAAAGATCGGAGCAAGGCAATGCCACAACGGACGTATCGGTTTCCAGGCCTGATCACACGCTTCGTCCTGCTGTCGCTGGCCGCCGTCCTTCTCGCCGTACTGCGACCCGGCTCGCGCGCGGAGGTGCGTGCAGAGAAGACGGGCCGGTCAGCTGCCCGCCGGATCGCGGTCAGCCTTTCGTTCGCGACGCTCTTCTTCGCAGGCGCCGCCTTCTCCGCCGGCGCAGGCGATGTCGTTGCGGGCTTTGTCGAGCAGGAGGCCGCAGCAACCGCTGACCAATCGCCGGCCGAGGCGACCACCTCCGACGGGGCCGAGTGCGCACGCACCCGCGGACGAGTGGGCGAAGGGGAAAATCTCGCCGACGGCTGGGACTGCACAAGCGAAACGGCGGCGGTCGACGAGACAACCGAGGCTCCGGCCTCTGAGGCGCCCGCTGAGCCTGTTGCGGTTGCCCCCGAAACTCCCGAGGCTCTCGACGCCTCGCCTTCCGCCGATCAGGTCGAGGCCGACCCAGCTGCGGCAACGACGCTGATCGAGCAGACAGAGAACGAGGTCGCCGCGGTGCGCGCCGGCTCAACGGGGCATACCGCCGCCTCTCGCCTGAGGAACGCCGTTCGCGGCCAGGCGACGAGGAACGGGCGTCCCCACCGTGCTGCGCCGCGGGCGAAGGACGACGGCGCCCCGCCGGTGCTTCGGACCTCGACCCGAAGGCATACGCTCGCCGGCAAGCCCAATCCCGAGATCGACGAGCCGAACACCGCCGCGACAATCTGGCTGCAGCGGTCGATGCCCGACCCGACACCGCCCTCGAAGCGGCTGACGAAGCGGTTTGCGCGCAACCTCGTCTACGCGTCGCATAAACACCACGTCGACTGGGCGCTCGTCCTCGGCGTGCTCCGCGCCCGCGGGTATCGCGGGTCGGTGCCGGCGACGAAGGCCGGCCTCGATCGGCTCGCCCGAAACCTGCGCCGCCTCGGCGCTCGGCGACACCAGTGGTCGGCCGTCTTGGCGCTCGAGGGTCGGACGGCGTTCGCCGACCGGACGATCGCGCTTGCCCGCTATCACCGTGCGGTCGGGCTCAAGGCCCTCGTCCGCGGCCTCGAGTGGGCCAAGCCGCTGCTCACGAAGCGGCTGCTCAACGACAAGCGCGTCTCGATCTACGGCGGCGGGCGGGGTGATCTGCTCGCGGGCAGGATCGACGTACGCGTCATCGTCCTCATCCGCTTCCTTGCCGAGGCGCATGGGCAGGTGACGGTGTCATGCCTGGAGAGCGGGCATCGCCTCTTCGCGCGCCCGGGCGTCGTCTCGGCCCACATCTACGGTCTCGCCGTCGACATCGCGGCTCTCGACGGTCAGAGCATCATGGGCCACCAGCAGCCGGGCTCGGTCACGGAGCAAGCGGTTCGGAACATGCTGCTGCTGCCCGCCGAGGTGCGGCCGGTCCAGGTGATCTCGCTGATCGGCCTGGGCGGTCCTTCCTTCCCGCTGGCGAACCACGACGACCACATCCACGCGGGGTTCTAAAGGATGCTCCAGCAATCGTGAATCGCGTCACCCTCAGACGGGAGAACGGCGAGGTCGTCGTCGACGAGTGTGTCGTCGCCGACACGCCGGTCTCGCGGATGCGAGGGCTGCTCGGACGCGACGAGCTGAAGCCGGGCGAGGGACTGCTCCTTCGCCCGGCTTCCTCGATCCACACCTTTTTCATGCGCTTTCCGATCGACGCGGTCTTCCTCGACGACGGGCTTCGGGTGGTCGGGATCTCTGACGAGCTTCGTCCCTGGCGCGCCGCCTCCAGGCGCGGGGCGCGCGCCGTGCTCGAGCTCCCGGCGGGCGAGTCCGCCCGCAGGGAGCTCAGGATCGGCGAGCAGCTCACCGCTTGACCCTCGAGGAGCCTCAAGGGGCGTTGACCCCGTTGAGGCAGGTAGGAGGGTTGGGTCGGTTGCCTCCTTGACGGGCCCGAGCGGTTTCAGTAGTTTGGCCCGCGGGCTAGTACGCACTAACTTTGGCCGCCGCTTGGGGAGGAGCTGACGTGTCACAGAACGGAAGTCGCGACGGCGCGGTCGTCACCGCGCACGAGATCACTCGCCGCTACGGAGAGGGCGACACTGCCGTCGACGCGCTTCGCGGTGTCTCGCTCGACGTCGAGCAGGGGAAGCTGACCACGGTGATGGGCCCGTCGGGCTCGGGCAAGTCAACGCTGATGCACATCCTCGCCGCGCTCGACCGGCCGACGTCGGGCTACGTGACCGTCGCCGGGACACGGCTCGGCCAGCTGAGCGACAAGGACGTGACGAAGATCCGCCGGCAGCACATCGGCTTCGTCTTCCAGTTCTTCAACCTGCTGCCGATGCTGACGGCGGAGGAGAACATCGTTCTCCCGCTGTCGCTCGCGGGCGCAAAGCCGGACAGGGGCTTCCTCACCGATCTCGTCAACCGCGTCGGTCTCGCCGACCGATTGACCCACCGCCCCTCGGAGCTGTCCGGCGGCCAGCAGCAGCGGGTCGCGATCGCTCGCGCGCTCGTCTCGAGACCGACGGTCGTCTTCGCGGACGAGCCGACCGGCAACCTCGACTCCAAGACGGGCGGCGAGATCCTGGAGTTGCTCCACGAGTCGGTGGAGAGCTACGGCCAGACGATGGTGATGGTGACCCACGAGGCGCGCGCGGCAGCGGCAGCCGACCGCATCCTCTTCCTCGCCGACGGCCGGATCGTCAAAGACCTCGGCCGTGCCGACGAGGACACGATCATCGAAACGATTCGAGACGTCACCCTGACGTGATCCGGGTTGCGCTCAGAGGGCTGGCCGGACGGAAGTTCCGCGCCGCGCTTACGGCACTTGCCGTCGTCCTCGGCGTGGCGATGGTCAGCGGCACCTTCGTCCTCACCGACACGATCGACAAGGCCTTCGACGCCATCTTCAACGAGTCGTACGCGAACACCGACGCCGCGATCACCGGCAAGGCGCCGGAGATCTCGTTCGAGGGCACGTCCGCCCAGGCGCCCTCGGTCCCGGCCAACCTGCTCGAGCGGGTGCGGAAGCTCGACAGCGTCGAGGCGGCGACAGGGAGCGTCGTCGACGAGACAGCGACGAAGATCCTCAAGCCGAACGGCAAGGCGATCAACACCCAGGGGGCACCGTCGTTCGGCTTCGGCGTCGATCCCGAGGAAGCCCAGTTCAACCCGCTGCAGCTCGTGGAAGGGAGATGGCCGCGTTCGCCCGGCGAGGTCGTCCTCGACGCGAACACGGCCGACGAACAGGGCTACGGCGTCGGCGACACGGTCCGGATCGCCACGCTGAAGCCGGTTCGGCCGTTCCGCGTCTCTGGCGTTGCCCAGTACGGCAGTGTCAGCTCGCTTGGCACGGCCACGTTCGCCGTCTTCACGATTCCGGCCGCGCAGACGCTGCTCGACCGCAAGGGACAGTTCGACGCGATCTCGGTCGCCGCCAAGAACGGCACCACCCCAGAGCAGCTCGTCGACGACATCAAGCCGATCCTGCCCCCGACAGCGCAGGTTCGCACCGGCACCGACCAAGCGAGGGAGGAGACGAAGGAGGTCACCGAGTTCACGAGCTTCATCCGCTACTTCCTCCTCGCGTTCGGCGCGGTGGCCCTCTTCGTCGGCGCCTTCGTCATCTTCAACACCATGTCGATCACGGTCGCCCAGCGCACGCGCGAGCTGGCGACGCTGCGAACGATCGGCGCCTCCCGCAAGCAGATCCGCCGCGCGGTGCTGATCGAGGCGCTCGTGATCGGGCTTGTCGCCTCCGTGATCGGATTCTTCGTCGGCGTCGGCCTTGCCTTCGGCCTCAACTGGCTGTTCAAGCTGTTCGACTTCGAATTGCCGCAGACCGACATGGTCGTCGCGCTTCGTACGGTGATCCTCGCGTTCGTGATCGGGATCCTCGTCACGGTCGCGGCGGCGTTCGTGCCCTCGCTTCGCGCAACCCGCATCTCCCCGATCCTCGCCGTCCGCGAAGGGGCGGAGCTGCCGCGTGGGCGGTTCTCGCGGTTCACGCCCTACATCGCCATCGCGTTCCTTCTGCTCGCGCTCGGTCTGCTCGCGCGCGCGATGTTCACGGACAACCTCGACATCGGACCC
>DASZCE010000112.1:0-3529 GCA_035943455.1 Gaiellaceae bacterium
CCGCACGAGTGGTGCCAGGGCGCCGACGAGCAGCGCGAAGACGACGCCGAAGGCGATTGACAGCGAGATGTGAGTAACGGCGCCCGTGGCCAGCATGTCGAGTGTCGGCGTCATCGAAGCCGGTTTGTCCGTTCCGTGGAAGATCGTCGAGATGTCCATGAACGGCGCCAAGGCCGGCTTCTCCTGAGTCGTCGCATACGCCATGTTCGCGAGCAGAAACACGAATCCCGAAGCCACACCGGCGACCGCCCCGCGTGTGAACAAGTCGCCGAGGTGCCACCGGAGCACCGAGACATACGCGGCACGCGTTCCAAGCTCCGCCTGATCGGAAATCGGCCTTGCAGCGGGAGCCCGCGCCGCCTCTCCTGAACGAACGGCCATGCTTCACCCCCTCATTTGTCGGACGATTGTTAGATGCAAAGAGGCGGCACAACGATTCTCGACCGGTCGAACAAGGAGGTGCCGATGACGGACGCAGTCGTCTTCGACGTGATGGGAACCCTTTTCGACCTGTCACCGCTGCGCGAGCGTTTGAAGAGGGCCGGAGCTCCGGGGGGCGCGTTGGAGGCCTGGTTTGGGCGGATGCTCCATGCGGCCGCGACCGTGACGCTCGTCGGCGACTTCCACCCGTTTCGCGACATCGCGTCTTCGACGCTGGGGTCGACACTCGAGCAGCTCGGCGGGGACCCCGGACGCCGCGACGAGGTCCTCCAGGGTCTCGGCGAGCTCGAGGCATATCCCGACGCCGAGAAGGCGTTCGAGCGCCTACGCGAGACGGGCGTTCGGATCGCGACGCTCACCAACGGCGGCGAGTCGCACACCCGCGGGCTGCTCGAACGCGCGAACCTCGCAGACGCCGTCGAGCTGGTGATCGCCGTCGACGAGGTTCGGGCCTACAAGCCGCACCCGGCGCCGTACCAGCATGCGGCGGCGCGGTTCGCGCTGCCCATCGACCGGATGACGCTTATCGCTGCCCACGGCTGGGACGTGGTCGGCGCGCGGGCCGCCGGAATGGGCGCGGTCTGGGTGGACAGGCTCGAGCGCCGGTGGCCGTTTCCGACGAGCGAGCCGCCCCGTGCACCCGATCTGGTCGCGGCGGTGGAGCTCGCCGCCTCTCGCTGAGCCGACACCTCGCGCCGAGGTTCTACGATCGCTCCCAGTCCGCGAGCGCGGCGCGGATCTGCATCCGTCCGCGGTGGATCCGGGCCTTCGCCGCGGCCAGCGAGATCCCGAGCGCTTCGGCGACTTCGGCGTTCGTCAGCCCCTCGACGTCGCGGAGGACAACTGCAGCGCGGTACTCGAACGGCAGCGCCGTGAGCTCGCGGACGAGCAGGTCACGCACTCCGGGCTCGGGATCGGGGGCCACGGCTAGACGCTCGTCGAGCTCTTCCACGTCGGGCCGTCTCCGCCGTCGCCGCATCAAGGCCTCGTTGACGGCAATCCGGTACAGCCAGGTGAAGAGCTGCGCCTCGCCGCGAAAGCGGCCGAGGTTGCGCCATGCCTGGACGAAGACGTCCTGGGTTGCCTCTTCGACGTCGCGGCGGTCGTCGAGGAGGCGGTAGAGGACCGAGGCGATCCGGCGCTCGTACGCGCGCACGAGCTCGGCGAAGGCGTCCAGATCGCCGGCCGCCGCCCGCTCGAGCAGCGCCTGGTCGCGCTCTTTCCTCGACACGCCGCTGATCGTACGATGGGAATCGCAGTGGCCGGACCAGGCATCCAATCGGACATGAGCGTGATCGAGCGGCTTCTCCTCGGCGGGTGTGAGGAGACGCGCGAGCATCTCTCGGACATCGCCGAGGGCGAGGCTCGCGGTCTCCGAGGGTGGCGCGCCCGCGCTCACCTCGCCCGCTGCGACCTGTGCCAGGCCGTCTACGAGTCGCTCCTGCGGACGGTCGAGCGGCTTCACGCCCTGGGCGAGACCGATCGACCCGCTTCGTCCGGGTCCGTGGCGGACGCCGTCGTCGAGCGCGTTCGCCGCGAGCCGCCCCCACCCTGAGCCAAGGAGTCGGGCGGCGCTGCATGCGCTCGACCACCTGCCCGCCGTCGAGGCCGACGACGTTCCCTGGCTATCCGTCGACCAGATGGCCGAGGTCGACCGGATCGCGATCGTAGAGACGGGGATCTTGCTCGAGCAGATGATGGAAAACGCCGGCCGCAGCCTCGCCGCGGTCGCTCGTCACTTGGTCGGCGGATCGCTGACCGAAACTCGGGTCGCGATCCTGGCCGGTCGCGGCGGCAACGGCGGGGGCGGGCTCGTCGCGGCTCGCCACCTCGCTTCGGCCGGCGCAGCCGTCAGCGTCGCGCTCGACCGGCCTCCCTCTGAGCTCGCGCCGGTGCCAAGCCGCCAGCTGATGCTCGCGCGAGCCTCCGGCGTACCCGTTACAGAGGCTGAGCTGCCAAAGGACGAGCCCGACCTCGTCGTCGATGCGCTGCTCGGCTACGGCCAGTTAGGCGCTCCGCGAGGCAGGACTGCCGAGCTCGTCGAGTGGAGCGCCGGCCGTCGCGCGCTCGCACTCGACGTGCCGACCGGGCTCGAGCTCGCTACAGGCGTACTCCACGACCCACACGTCCGCGCCCAGGCGACGCTGACGCTCGCGCTGCCGAAGGAGCGCCTCCGCGGTGGCGTGGTGGGACAGGCAGTCGGGGAGCTTCTGCTCGCGGACCTCTCGATTCCGGCAGCGACCTACGCGCAGCTCGGGCTGGCATTCTCGTCGCCGTTTGGCAACGGCCCGATTGTGCGGCTCGTCAGCTGAGCGGCCACGCGTCGTAGGCGATGCCGAGCACGAGTCCGTAGACGAGGTGGCCGATGAGGCTCCCGAGCGGAGTCATCCGCCCGAGGTTGAGCATCATGAAACCTGGATCGGTGAGCTCGCCACGCCGAATCGCAGGATGGACGGCGCCGATCGTGCTCATCATCAGCCACGTCAGCACGGTCAGGACAACGCCCCAGAGGAGGGCAGTCCACCAGTTCGCGGGCAGGTCGACCAGTGCGACGCCGTAGGCCCACGCGATCGCGAGCAGCGCCCCGTTCGTGTGGTGCATGACGACACCGATCGCCTTTGCCCTGCCAGTCTCCGCCGGCGCGACCCAGCTGCCGAGCGTGTCGAAGATGTCCATCCGCGTCATCCCCATCGCGGTTCCCATCACGCCGACGACGGAAAAGGCGACAGTCGCGACGACGCCCCACACGATCGCACCGAGCCAATGGATCTCGTCGAAGCCGAGGGCGATGACGCCGATGATCGCGATCGCGGCGGGAATCGCCATGCTCAGCAGGAAGCCGAGCGGCGCGAGCGGCGAGTGCTCGACGCGGAGTGCGTGGGAATCGGCGTCCGGAACTCCGGTCGCTGTCATCGGGATTCCTCCTTCGTCAGACCTCAGGAAAGGGTCTGATGCCGTGAAGGCGACGTTCGTTGCGCCGGCAGCGGCTCAGCTCGCGCTGGACCGCGTGCGCGGACCCGGAGACCCGAGGTGAATCACCCTCCGGCGGCGCCGCATCGAACGGTCCGTAACGGTCCACACCCCACTG
>DASZCE010000113.1:0-1622 GCA_035943455.1 Gaiellaceae bacterium
GTTTGGACCCCGTCGCCGCCCGAGTCGCCAACAGTCAGGAAAGGTGTGGGGCGATTCGCAGCGACTCTTGAAGGTGAGCGACGGGATTCGAACCCGCGACCGCCGGGACCACAACCCGGAGCTCTACCAGCTGAGCTACGCCCACCGTGCGCGGAGCGAGTCTAGCGGCGAATCGCCGCCTGATCACCGCGCCCGCACGTTCCCGCGGGAACGTCTTGGAGACTGACCGGGCCGTGGCCGCGTGGCGACGGCGGCAATAGACTCGCCCGCATGGAGCTCCTGCAGCCCGCGACTTGGGAAGAAGCCCTCGAGGCCAAGGCGGAGTACCCCGAGGCGCTGCCGCTCTGGGGCGGGACGGACGTGATGGTGGAGATGAACTTCGGGCGGGCTCGGCCCGAGGCGATCCTCGACCTCACCCGCGTCACCGAGCTCACCGAGCACGGCCGCGACGACGGCATGCTGCGCGTCGGCGCCGGCGTTACATACACGCGCGCGATCGCCGAGCTCGGCGACGAGCTGCCCGGGCTGGCGATCGCCTCGCGCACGGTCGGGTCGCCGCAGATCCGCAACCGCGGGACGATCGGCGGCAACCTCGGCTCCTCCTCCCCCGCCGGCGACGCCCTCCACCCGCTCTATGCGAGCAACGCCGAGGTCGAGCTGGCCTCCACCAAGGGCACGAGGCGAGTCCCGATCGAGGACTTCGTCACCGGCCCGAAGCGCAACGTGCTCGAGCCGGACGAGCTGATCGCGGCGTTCCACGTCGCCCCGGCCAAGGGTGCGCAGCAGTTCAGCAAGATCGGCACCCGCAACGCGATGGTGATCGCCGTCTGCTCGTTCGCGCTCGCGATCGACGAGCAACAGCGCACGGTCGGCACCTGCATCGGCTCGGCCGCCCCGACCCCCCGCCGAGCCCGCGAAGCCGAGGCCTTCATCGAGGCGAACGTCGACTGGGACACGCGCCGGCCGATCGACGACGAGGTGCTGCACCGCTTCGGCGAGCTGGTGGCCGATGCCGCGTCACCGATCGACGACCAGCGCGGGACCGCGGCGTATCGCCGGCATGCCCTCGCGGTCATGGCGAGAAGGACGATGAGGTGGGCCTGGTGAGGCTGAGCTGCACGATCAACGGCGAGCCGCGCGAGGTCGACGGCGTGTGGGAGGGCGAGAGCCTGCTCTACGTGCTGCGCGAGCGGCTCGCGCTGCCGGGCTCCAAGAACGCCTGCGAACAGGGCGAGTGCGGCTCGTGCTCGGTCTACCTCGACGGCGAGCTCGTCTGCTCGTGCCTCGTGCTCGCCGGCCAGGCCGAGGGTCGCGAGATCGTCACCGTGGAAGGCCTCGCGCCCGACGAGGACGAGCTGCACCCGATCCAGGAGGCGTACCTGGAGGCCGGCGCCGTCCAGTGCGGGTTCTGCACGCCCGGGCTGATCGTCGCCACCCACGACCTGCTCGCGCGCAACGCCGACCCGTCCGACGCCGAGATCCGCGAGGCGCTGGCCGGCAACCTCTGCCGCTGCACGGGCTACGAGAAGATCCTCGACGCCGTCAGGCTGGCGGCGCAACGATGACTACCCTCGTCATCGAAGGCTGCGCGATCGCGACCGTCGACGCGGCCGGCACCGAGC
>DASZCE010000114.1:0-1978 GCA_035943455.1 Gaiellaceae bacterium
GTTTGCGATCTTCACGGACGAGATCGGGCTCTGGTGGCGTCGAGACACCCCGTACTGGAACGACCGCGAGCGCGGCCTCACGATCCGGATCGAGCCGCACCTCGGCGGACGGTTCCTCGAGGTGTGGGATCTGGAGAGCGGCGCGGGGTTCGAAGTCGGACGCGTCACAGTCTGGGAGCCCGGCGTGCGCTTCGCGTTCACGTGGACGCAGCTCGGCTGGCCGGCGGAGGTGTCGACCGACGTCGAGGTCAGCTTCGAGCCGGTCGAGGACGGCACGCTCGTTCGAATCGAGCAGACCGGCTTCGAACGGGTACCCGAGGCGGAGCGGTACCTGGCCGGTTACGACGCCGGATGGAAGGAAGTGCTCGGTTGGTTCGCCGAGCGAATCAACGCGCGCTGAGGCTGGCTCAGCGCCCCAAAGAAAGGAGCAGCGAGATGAGCGAGACAATGAGCGAGACCACAGGCAAGGTCGCCTGGTTCGAGCTCCCGGCCAAGGACACGAAGCGGGCGCAAGCCTTCTACGGCGGCCTCTTCGGCTGGCAGTTCCAAGCCTACGAGGGCCAGGACTACCACATCGCCTTCGAGGCGGGCGGCGCGATCGCGAATGCGCCCGAGCAGAAGTGCCCGCTGATCCACTTCGGCACCGACGACCTCGACGCCGCGATCGCGCGCGTGCGCGAACTCGGCGGCGAAGCCGAGGACAAGCAAGAGGTCCCAGGCTTCGGCCACTACAGCTACTGCAACGACACCGAGGGCAACCGGTTCGGCCTCTACCAACCCGGAACCGACGCGTGAGCTACATCTTCATCGTCATCCACCGCCCCAAGCCGGAGCACCGCGACGACCTGATCCGCGGCATGATCGAGCGGGCCGAGCTGATGGCCGGAACACCCGGCTTCATCCAGGCGGGGCCGTGGGAACTGGAGAACGACGAGCGGATCGTGGGCATCGCCCGCTGGGACTCGAAGGAGGCGTTTGTCGCAGCTGTTCCGCCCGGATTCGGCGTCCCGACGAGCGACGTGCACGAGTGGGAGACGCGGCCGCGTGAGCTCTTCCACCTCACGAGCGCCATCACAGGAGGTTCTCCATGAAGTACGTGCTCTTCTACGAATCCGCCGACGACGTCCTCGCGAAAGCGCCGGCTCACTTCGATGCCCACGTCGCGCGCGGAAGCGACTTTCACGATCAGGGCTCGTTGCTGCTCTACGGGCCGTTCGGCGATCCGCAGCAGGAGGGATCGATGGCGGTCTTCACCAGCCGCGAGGCCGCGGAAGAGTTCGCGAGCGGCGATCCGTTCGTCCTCAACGGCGTCGTTCGCGAGTGGCAGATCCGCGAATGGGACGAGACGTTCGGCGGCGACGACGTTCTCGCTGTCGTCCGTGCCTATCACGAGGCGTGGACGGGCAAGAATCTCAATCGGGCGATCGAGCTGCTCTCCCCCGCGCTCGAGGTGGAGGTGCCGATTAACGACTACCCGACGAAGGAGTCGTTCGCCGAGGCGCTCGCCGGGTTCAGCAACCTCGTCAACCGCGTCGAGCTGCTCTCGGAGATGAGTTCGGGGAACGAGACGATGCTTTTGTACGACCTGGATGCGGAGCAGCTCGGGGCGATGCGGGTCGTCGAGCACTTCACCGTCGTCGACGGCAAGATCACCCGGCTCCGACAGGTCCACGACACGGCTCCGGTTCGCGCCGCCGGTTTCGCGCCAAGCGCTGCGTAGCGCCCGAGGTTCAGGCCGGGGCAGCTGCGCCGCCCCGGCCTGAGGGCTCGTCAGTTCGGAGCTGCGAAGAAGACGATCTGCTCGGCCTTGATCTTGTCGTCGTCGTCGAAGAGGTAGAGCCGGGCCGCTGGGAGCGTGACCTTGCCGCCGCGGAAGTCGGCCTCGACGGTTAGCAGGAGCAGCCAAGCGTAACGACGCTCGTTCGCCACGGAACCTGCGTAAGTATCGTGCAAGAGCGATGATCGAGATGAGTGGGAG
>DASZCE010000115.1:0-2583 GCA_035943455.1 Gaiellaceae bacterium
GCGCTTCCTCGACGACCCAGTTGCCGGCCGTCTGGCCCGTGAGCTCGAGCGCCTTGATGATGTCGACGCCGGCCGCGATCAGCGTCGAAAGCGTCCGCGAGAAGCGCGCCATCGTCACCTTCAGGACGACGGTGCCGATCCTCATCGGGATCCTGAGCTTGATCCGGTCCCAGACCTGGCGCCCTTGCTCCGTTCGCTTCGCCTTGCGGAGCCCGAAGACCATGGCCGCGATCGCGGGGAAGACGATGTAGTACTTCGAGCGCAGGAAGTTCGAGACGTTGACGACCCATTGCGTCAGCGTCGGCAGTTCGCCGCCGAGGTCGTCGAAGATCTTCACGAACACCGGCACGAGGAACATCAGCATCCCGATCAGGACGAGGGTCGCGAAGATCAGCACCATCGTCGGATAGATCATCGCGCCCTTGACGCGCCGCTTGATCGCCGTCTCCTTCTCGATCTGGAAGGCGACGCGGTCGAGAACCGTGTCGAGGATTCCGGCCGCCTCCCCGGCCTCCACCATCGCGACGTAGAGGCGGCTGAAGACCTTGGGATGGCGCGACATCGCCTGCGAGAGGAGGAGGCCGCCCTCGACGTCGGCGCGCAGCTCCTTCACGACGGCCGCGAGGTACTTGTCCTCGGTCTGCTCCTCGAGGATGACGAGCGCCGCAACGACGCTCAGGCCGGCGTCGATCATCGTCGCGAACTGGCGGGAGAAAACCTGGAGCGACTTTCCCTTGATCTTCTTGAACGCGGTGCGAACGCTCTGTTCGCCGCTCGCGGGGAGCTCGATGAGGCTCTGGGCAAGCAGGCCACGGACACGTAGCTGCTCCCGCGCAGCATTGTGGTCGGGAGCATGAATGCTCCCGGTCAGCTCGAGGCCCTGGGCGTTGATCGCGCTGTAGGTGTACGCCGCCATGCTCGGTTGCTATCGGCTGTTTGCCGGGCGCCCCTTACCCCGTCGAGCGGTCGAACGTCGAGGCCTGGCGGACGTAGACGCGGCTGAGGTTGCCGGCGTCGCGGACGACGATCGTCACCTGCTTGACGGGGCGACCGCCTGTGGGCGTGACCTCGACGATGTAGGTGTCGAGACGGTAGCTCTTGTTGTCTGCTCCCGTCGCCGTCCGGCTTGCGTTGCACTCGTCGGGATACGGAGGCCCCGAGCAGGAGGGCGCGGTGATCTGGCTCGCGCTGTACGCCGGATCGGTCGTATAGGGAGCGCTCGTCGGGATCGTGGCGGAGGCGAGCCGGATCGAGTCGTACGTGACCGCGCGATAGAGCTCCATCTGCTGGTCGGCGAGCACGGAGGCCGTCGTCACGCGGCTGGCACGCGAGAGCGAGATGATGCCGGCCTGGAACGAGGCGACGATCGCGAGCAGGCCGATGTTCAGGACCACCATCGCGATCAGGAGCTCGATGAGGCCAAAGCCCTCCTCCCGATGCAGCCGCCGAGACAACCGCCGCAGCGGCTTCCGCGCTGCCCTAGGCGACGGCGACGAGGCGAAGGACATACGTGGTGCCGTCGGCGGTGTTCATCAGCGTGACCGGCTTCCCGCCCTTCCTGAGGGTGATCGCCTGGGCTCCAGTCGCGTAGGTGCCGTCGACGATGCCGACTTTGACGGCGCTCTTCGTCAGCGAGACGAGCTTGAAGATGGGATCGGCCTCCGGAAACGTGCCGCCGACGGTCACGTCGGACGAAACGCCGTTGACGGAGATCTTCGCGCTGCGAACGGCTGTGCTGGACGGCGTGCCCGGCTGCTGAAGCGTCCTCGTCACCGTCAGAGAGGGTCCACCTTGCCTCTTCTTCGGCTTGGCGGGCTCCGGCCGCGCGGGAGTCGGAGTGCTGGCCTGCGGCTCGGCTTGCTGGACGAACGGGTCCTTGCTCGCGAAGCGGTCGAAGGTGACGAGCTGGCCTTGCGCCGGAAGCGCTGCAGGATCGGAGTCGACGAGCTCGGCCGATCCGGAGGCCGCGGGAGTCGCCGCGGCGGGGGCGGCGGGGGCGCCGGACGCCGGTGCCGGCGCAGCCGGCGGAGGCGGCGGTGCCGGCTCGGTTGCCACCTCCGAGGAGCCACCGCCGAAGAGGCCGAGGATCGTCGGCGCCTGGTAGACCATCACGCCGAGGAAGACGACACCAAGCACGGCCGCGACGATCTTCTGCTTGCGAGCCTTGGCCCTGGGGTCGAAGCGCTTTGCCATCAGTGAGCTCCCACAGCGGTCGCGGTCGGCGCCGGCGGCGTCGTAGCAGGCTGGGCCGGTGCGGGCTGACCAGGCGTGGGCTCGGCGGGCGTGGGCTCGCCGTTTCCGTAGACGTAGGCGTTGACGTTCAGCGTCGCCTTGATCCGGGGGAAGGCTTGCACGCTCTCGACGAAGCTGAGCGAGTTGACGGTGAAGAGCCGGCCCGTTGCCTCGAGCTGGCCGCCGCGCACGCGCACCAGGCTGCGCAGCCGGTAGAGGAAGTCCGAGAGCTCGTAGTAGTTCCCGTCGAAGACCAGGTCGATCGGCCGTCGCTGGTAGCCGCCGGCGTCGGCGGGGTCCTGCGGCGTGATCGACTCGAAGCGGATGCCGGTGTCGCGCGCGATCCGGTTG
>DASZCE010000116.1:0-1901 GCA_035943455.1 Gaiellaceae bacterium
CCCGGCCGCCGTTCGTACGCCCGCCGGGCAAGGGCCAGCGAGCCCCGCAGGTCGATCCCATGCTCGAGGTTGAACATCGCCGTGTCGAGGTCGGTGTCAACGCCGTTCTCGGCCAAGCGCTGTTCTTGCGACCGAACGAGCGCGTACGCGCGCCGCGCCGCCGGGCGATCGCCGGCAACCGCGTAGAGGTCGCCCAGCGAGGCCGCAAACTCGGGCGAGAACCGGCCTCCGACGGCACGTTGCTGGAGCGAGATCGCGCGGGGAAGGTTCCCACGCGCGGCCTCGGTTTCCGCGAGAGCCTCGAGGGCAAGCGGATTGTCCGGCGAGACGGCGAGCGCCTGTCGGAAGCGCCGTGCCGCCGTTGCAAGCCGCACCCGGCTCCGATCGAGTCGGCCGAGCTCGACATAGGCCCAGGCGCGCGTTCGTGCGTCGACGGCGGCGTCGAGTGCGAGCCCAAGCGTGCGAGCGGCTCCTGCGGTGTCGCCGACCAAAGACTGCGCCTGTGCGATCCGGGCGTAGCCGGCGATGCTCGGCTTGAGCGCGACCATCCGTTCGTAGGCGCGAAAACCGGCCTCGTAGCGTCCGAGCTCGACGAGCGCGTCGCCCATGACGCCGTGGACGAGGGCGGTTTCGTGGGAGAGCTGGTGCGCCCGGCGAGCGAGGTCGAGGCCCTCGCGGAAGTGATGACGCGTGTTCGCAAGCGACGCCAGCCCGATCAGGGCGTGGACGTCGCTGGGATCCTGGCGGATCGCCCGCTCGAGCGCCTGCTCCGAGCGCGTGTAGTGCTCGGGCTCGCCGGTCCGACGCGCGGCCCCTTGCTCTCGGAGTCCCGCTCGCACGAGCTGGCGGTTCGACGGCCCGGCGGATGCCTGGTCGCCGCTCCTCAGCGCGCCACCGGCGAGGACCGCGGTGGCGGCAATCGCCGCCACCGCTCCTGCAATCAGAAGCCGCCTCACGGCTTCTGCTGGCCCTTCGCGTTGTCGAATCCGCTGGGCGGATCGTTCTCGTACGGGAACATGCTCAGGTTCGCCACGTCGTTTCCGTCGACGCCGTCACCGAGAAGATCGCCGGCCGGATGGCCCTTGAGCTTGCCGGCGACGGCGCGCTCGGCGATGTCGACGACGTCGTCCTCGAGCCGGCGGCCGTTGGGGAAGCCGGCCGTGTCGCCGCCGAAGACGCCGAGTCGATGAGGCGTCGCCGTCGGCTTGATCGAGAGGTTGACCCGCAGCATGTCCGCGAGCTTCGGGCCGGTGAAGTTCAGCCCGGGCACCCCGGTCAGCAGGACGGCGACGAGGTCGTCACGGTTCTTCTCGGGAACACCGAGGCCGTAGAGCTGGTTGATCACCGCGGCGAGGATCGGCTCGCGGTAGTACTGCTCGAACTGGGCGTCCTTGTGTGGGCTCAGGCGGTTCCAGCGGTCCTTGAGCTTGGTCGGAATGACCACCTCGTTGATCAGCGGGTTGCCGAGGCGCGACACCTGCACCCACCGCTTCTCCTCATGGAGCCGCCGGACGCCGTTGCGCCTGTACTCGCGGATCTTCACGCGTGGCCGCTCCGTCGTCGCCCAGACGCCGACGGTGTGGTCGGAGTCGTCCAGCTGAGAGATCGGGATCTGGAGCGCGATCCCGTGAACGGCGTAGCCGGCGAAGAAGTCCTTGCCGCCGCCCATGTTGCCGACGCCTTTCCGGATCGCCACCAGGTCGAAGATCGCGCCGATGTCGGCGAAGAAGGCGTCCTCACGCTGCCCGGCGAAGACCTTCCCGCCGCCGGCGAGGTTTGTCACCGAGTTCTCGGCCAGTTGCCGGTAGTTCGGCGTCGTCCGCGGTCCGATGTTGTTCGGCGGAGTGACTCCACGGGCGACGATCTCCTCGTCTCCGCGCCCAAGGCGCGTGACGGTGTAG
>DASZCE010000117.1:0-4851 GCA_035943455.1 Gaiellaceae bacterium
CGACGAGTGCGTCGTCGGGAACGTGGAAGCCGCTTTTCCGCTCGCACTCGTAGCCCAGGTTGCCGCCTTCGGCCGTGCCGTACCCCTGCTGGACGACGGGGACGCGCTCCTCCAGCAACGAGCGCAGCGACGGCGGAAGCGGCTCGGCGATCACGAAGGCACGCTCCAGCCGGGGCGAGCGGCCGAGGTCGAGCTCGTCCGCCTTCTCGAGCAGCGCCTTGAGGTAACTGGGCAACCCGACATAGGCGGTCGCGCCCAGATCCACACACGCGCGCACCTGTAGATCGAGGTTGCCGACGCCGCCCGGGATGACGACGCCGCCGACCGCACGTATGCCCTCCTCGAGCATCGCGCCGAGCGGCGTCAGGTGATAGCCGCCGGCGTTGAGGACGACCTCGCCGGCGCGGAACCCCGCCGCTTCGAACGCAGGACGCCATCGCCATGGATCCGGCTCGTCGAGCTCGGGCTCGTACAGCGGCCCCGGGGACTGGAACATCCGGCGGACCGGCGCGTCCGCGGCGAGGAGATCGCCGAACGGCGGTGCGGCTGCCTGGACGTCGACGAGGTCGTCCTTCGTCATGATCGGGATGCGGTCGAGCACGGTGATGCTCGTCAGCTCGTTCGGCTCCACGCCGGCCGCGCGCAGCCGGTCTCCAAGAGCGCGAATACGTTCCGCTGCCGGGGCGAGGACCGAGGCGATGCGCTCGTCGAAGCTGGCGGCGTACGCCTCGACGGGGCTCGTCACAGCCATCGCTTCCGCCGCTTGTAGTGCTTGACGGCGCGGTAGCTTCTCCGCTCTCCTGCTTCCGTAAGGCCGAGGTAGAACTCCATGACGTCGGGGTTCCGGGCGAGCTCGCCGGCAGGGCCGTCGAGGACGATACGCCCGTTCTCCATCACGAAGCCGTAACTCGCGATCTCCAGCGCCGAGCGGGCGTTCTGCTCGACGACGATCACCGTTGCGCCGAGCTCCTCGTTCAGCCGCTTGATGATCTCGAAGATCTCGGCGACGAGCCGCGGCGCGAGGCCGAGCGACGGCTCGTCGAGCATCAGCAGCTTTGGCCGCGCCATCAGCGCGCGGCCGATCGCCAGCATCTGCTGCTCGCCGCCGGAGAGGTAGCCCGCCGCCTGCCGACGGCGCTCGTACAGCGGCGGAAAGTACGTGTAGACAAGCTCCAGGTCGTCCTGGAGCGTCCCGTTTCGGCGTCGCGCATACGCGCCGGCGCGAAGGTTTTCCTCCGCCGTCAGATGCTCGAAGACGCGCCGACCCTCCATCACCTGCGAGATCCCCCGGCGGACGATGTCGGCGGCGTCGCGCCCGTCGATCCGCTCGCCGTCGTAGACGATCTCGCCCTGCGTCAGCTCGCCGTCCTCCGACGGCAGGAGCCCGGAGATCGCTTTCAGCGTCGTCGACTTGCCCGCGCCGTTCGAGCCCAGCAGCGCGACGATCTCTCCCTCTCCGACGGTCAGCGACAGTCCTCGCAGCACGAGGATCACCTGGTCGTAGATGACCTCGACGTTGTTGAGCGAGAGGATCTGGTTCGCCGTCGGCGAGCCGAGACCGCCGCGCCTGCCGTTGGGCTCTGGCTCCATCACGCTATGGCGCCGTGAAGGGCGCGATCTGGCGGAAGCGGCCGCGGATCACCTGGAAGATCCGCGAGCGCCGCTGGCCCGCGTGGTAGCCCTTCGAGAACTTGATCGCCCCAGTCACACGGCCCGTGCCGATCGGGGGCATCGTCTCGAGCGCACTCTTGATGTTTGGCCCGTTGACCTCCTTGTTCTGAGCCGCAACGCGCCTGACGGCCGCCACGATCACCGACATCGTGTACCAGCCCTGGACGTAGTGGATCCCCTTGCGGTGGATGCTCCCGCCGCCGTGTGAGCGAAGCCACGCCGCCGGCGTCTTCAGTCCCGGCACCCTGAGCGCCGTGGTTCCGAACGGCTGGATGCCGACCGCACCGGCGCGCGCCGCCCCGGCGAGCGTGACGAAGAGCTCGTCGGCCGCCCAGTTCAGCAGTACGAGGCGGGCCTTCATCCCGAGCCGGGCCGCGTCCTTCGCGAGCGTGGCGGCAGGGGCCGAGGTGTTCTGGACGACGATGTAGTCGGCGTTTCGAACTCGCGTCAGCTGGGCGGTGAAGTCGGTTCCGCCCGGTCGCATCGCGCACTGTGTGTCGTAGCTGATCGCGAGCCGCTTGGCCTCGATGTACCGCTTCCCATCCTCGAGCGGCGACCGACCGAACGGGCTGTCCGAGTAGCAGACCGCGACGCTCGTCCGTCGGCCCCGGCTCTGCCTCGATATCCACTTCAGCGCGATCCGCATCTGCTGCGAGTAGCTGGGCGCGATGAAGAAGTTGTACGGCGTCTCCTTCGGATCCGCGACCGACTCGGCGTACGAGGCCGAGACGTAGGGGAGCCGGTCGGCGGCGACGCGGGCCTTGAACGCCTCGGTGTCGGCGGTCGCCCACCCCGAGATCGCCACGATCCCGCTCGTGCGCAGCTGCTGGTAGAAGGCCTCGCTGCGGGCGACGTTGTAGCCGGTGTCCTGGCTCAGGAGCTGGATCTTCCGCCCCTTGATGCCGCCCCGCGAGTTGACGTAGGCGACGTAGGCGAGCACTCCGTCCGAGTACGGCACGCCGACGTCCGACGTGGGGCCGCTGCGGTCGAAGATGGCGCCGATCTTGATCGCCGACGGTGCCGAAGAGCGACCTTGGGCGCCGGCGACGAGCGTGAGCGCGAGCGTGAGTGCCGCCGCGCCGATGCGCAATCTCATGGCTGCACCTCCTTTTTCAGAGGCTCCAACACGATGAGCCTTGTGCCCCCAGGCCGCGCTGGACAGCGCGAGCCGGCGTCCTCAGTCGCGCCCATATGCACTGCATATGAGCGCTCCCTGCGTCCTTGGCTCGCACCGCCCATCGCACCCTGGCGACGAAGCACATCATGTTGGAGCCTCTCGTTGCGTGACATGGTCAGTACCGGAATGGCCAGAGCCGGAAGTAGTCCTTCGCGCGCGTCCAGATGCGCGCTAGACCCCTCGGCTCGAAGACGAGGAACAGGACGATCGTCAGCCCGAAGATGAGCAGCTTGATGGCCGGGAGATCCGTCGCCAGGATCGAGTCGGACGAGACCCTCAGGCTCAGCTGGTCGAGATAGGCCGGGATGGCGATCATGAACGCCGCCCCGAGGATCGAGCCGAGAACGGTGCCGAGCCCGCCGACGATGATCATCGCCAGGTAGAGGATCGAGACGTCGAGCGTGAACCGCTCCCACGTCAGGATCTGCGTCCAGTAGGCGGTCAGCGCCCCGGCGAGCCCGACGTACGCGGACGAGACGGCGAACGCGAGCACCTTGTAGCGGGCGGGATCGACGCCGATCACCTCGGCGGCGATGTCATGGTCGCGGATGGCGACGAAGGCGCGGCCGACGCCGGTGCGAAAGAGGTTCGTCGCCGTGATCGTCGCCAGCGCCGCGAACGAGACGATCACCCAGTACCACTCGAAGTCGCCGGTCGGCGTCCACCCGAACACCGTCGCCGGCTCGAGCACGAGCGCGTCGACTCCGCCCGTCAGGAAGTCCCAGTGGACGATCAGCCAGACGATGATCTGCTGCGAGGCGAGCGTCGCGATCGCCAGGTACAGACCCTTGAGCCGTAGCGCCGGAAGCCCGAAGAAGGCGCCGACGGCCGCGGTCACGACGACGGCGACGAGCACCCCGACGAGCGGCGACAGGTCGCTCTTCGTCGCCACGAGGCCCGCGGAGTAGGCGCCGACGGCGAGGAAGCCTCCCTGCCCGAGGCTGATCTGCCCCGTGTAGCCGACGAGGATGTTGAGGCCGATCGCGCCGATCACCGCGATCCCGATCTGGTCGAGCACGTGCAGCCAGAAGGGCGATAGCTGGAAGGGCAGGACGACGACGAGCGCGAGCGCCAGCGCAAGGCGGACGTACTCCACCCGCGTGTGGCGCAGCGCGAGGTCGGCGCCGTAGGTGGTGTGGTAGACGCCCGTCGTCGTCGCCATCGCGTCAGTGCCCCTTCCAGTGATGCCGCCGAGCTTCTGGGTCGCGAGTCGAAAGCGCCGACTCGTCGGCGCCGACCAGAAGAGGTCGTGCCGGCTTTGCCGGCGTGACTGTCGCAAGCCAGAGTGCGGACTCGGAGGAGCCAAGGCTGCTTTGCCGCCCTGGCGACGAGGAGGATGTGCTCCGCCGCGTGATCGCGGGCCAGAAGCCGGCACTGAGGCATCGCTCGCGATGCCGACCTGGAGCCGATGCCGGGCCTTGCCCGGTATTGCCGTCTTGTATTGCTGGATTGGGCACTTACACCCGCTCGATCCGGATTTCGCCGAAGAGGCCGTACGGCTTGACGAGGAGGATGGCGACGAGGGCGACGTAGGGGATCACCGCGTCGAGCCCGCCGCCGAGGTAGCCGCCCGTGTACGCGGTGAGCAGGCCGATGATCGCCCCGCCGACGACGGCGCCCGGCACCGAGTCGAGCCCGCCGACGATCACGACCGGAAACACGAGCAGCCCGATGTTGCTGACGTCGCCCGAGACGCCGATCAGATTGGCGACCAGCATGCCCCCGACGACGGCGCTGACGCCGGCGAGCGCCCAGGCGAGCGCGAACGTCCGCCGCACGCTGATCCCCATGGTCAGCGCCGCCTGCTGATCATCGGCGACCGCCCGCATCGCGATCCCGTAGCGCGAGCGCTGGAAGAACACCGCGAAGACGATGAGCGCGAGCACGACGAGCCCGAGTGCCCACAGCCGGTTTTCTCCCGTGCGTGCCCCGGCGATGCTGACGACGTCGTCGGGGATGAACTCCGGAAACGGGTGCGGCTGTGTCCCCCAGATGATCTGGAC
>DASZCE010000118.1:0-3009 GCA_035943455.1 Gaiellaceae bacterium
CCCTCCCTCTTCGCGCCCGAGGCACGCGCGCGCACGGGCCTTCCGGCCGGCCATGCCGAAGGGTTCGCAGAGACGTTCAGGGAGCTCTACCGGTCCGTGTATCGCGCCGTGGCGGCCGGCGGCCCGCCGGACGAACCCGACTATCCGACATTCGCCGACGGCCACTGGGAGAACGTGCTCGCTGACGCCGTCGCGCTGAGCGACCGTGAACGACGATGGGTGGAGGTGGCAACGTGAAGCTCGGTCTTCTGACCGCGGCCTTTCCGGATCTGACGCTGGAGCAGGTCGCCGAGTGGGCCGCCGGCGAGGGGTTCCAGGCGCTCGAGATCGCCTGCTGGCCCGCCTCCGGCGGCGAGCGGCGCCGCTACGCCGGCGTCACGCACATCGACGTCGATGACTTCGACCCGGACGCCGTGCGGGAGCTGATGAGCCGGCACGGCCTGACGATCTCGTCGCTCGCGTACTACCCGAACAATCTCCATCCCGACGACGCCCACCGCGAGGAGGTGAACGGTCACCTGCGGAACGTGATCGACGCGGCGCAGCGGTTGGGCGTCGGCATCGTCGGCACTTTCGTCGGGAACGACAAGGATCGTCCGCTCCCCGAGAACCTCGAGCGCTTCCGAGAGGTCTGGCCGCCGCTCGTGGACTACGCAGGCGAGCGCGGCGTCAGGGTCGCGATCGAGAACTGCCCGATGATCTTCAGCTACGACGAGTGGCCGGGGGGCAACAATCTCGCGTGGGCTCCGGCGATCTGGGACGAGATGTTCTCGGCGATCCCGGCCGACAACTTCGGCCTCAACCTGGATCCCTCACACCTGGTCTGGCTGATGATCGACTACGAGCGGGCCGTCTACGACTACGCCGACCGGATCTTCCACGCCCATGCCTAGGACCTCGAGGTGCGGCGTGACGGCCTCTATCGCCACGGGACGTTCTCGGGCGGGATCGGCTGGCAGGTGCCGCGGCTACCGGGGCTCGGCGAGGTGCGGTGGGACCGCTTCGTCGCAGCGCTCTACGCGGTCGGCTACGACCACGTGCTCTCGATCGAGCACGAGGATCGTCGCTTCGAGGGAGACGAGGAGCTCGTCAAACGCGGGTTCCTGCTCGCCCGGGACGCGCTGCGACCGTACGTCGTCTAAAGGATTCGACACGCCCGCCGTCGCCGAATCGACCTCGGAGACGGTGTCGAGGGCCGAGAAACAGTGTCGGACACCGGGCGGCGTCAAAGGGAAGAGCGTGCCGAGTTTGTGACGAAGTCGGCACGCCGGTTACAGGCCGAAAAGGGCAAGGATCGCTGGTCGTTAACGGCTTACGGTCGAGGATCGAGCACGAACTTGATCCCCTCCGCCGCGCGCGTCGCCGCAAACGCGCGCTCCCACTCGACGAGCGGGACGACTTCCGTCAGAAGCGGTTCCAGCACGACGCGCCGTTCGGCGACGAGCTCGAGCGCCGTTCTCCAGGACGTCGGGGTGCTCGCGAAACCGGACGTGATCGTGAGCTCGTGGAAGCAGACGAGATCGAAGGGAAGCGTGACGGGCTTTCCCGCCAGGCCGATCTGGACATAACGACCGCCGCGCCGGGCGGCTGAGAGCCCCGATGAGATTCCCGCCTCGCTCCCCGAGCACTCGATCACCACGTCGGCGTCGACTGCATGATCGTTTGTCGTACTCGTCGCGAACCCGAGCGCGTGCGCAGCGGTAAGGCGCGCCACGTCGCGAGGCGTGCCGCGCACATGGACATCGCCCCCGGTTGCTCGGGCGACCTGGGCGGCCAACAGTCCGACCGGGCCGGGGCCGGTGACGAGTACCTCGGCTCCTTCATGAACGACCGCCGCCGGCTCGAGCAGCGAATGGCAGACGCACGCGAGCGGCTCGCACAGCGGCGCCGCCCGCACGTCGAGCCACTCCGGCAGTCGATGGAGGTTCCGCACGGGAACGCGAAGGCGTGGCGCGAAGGCGCCGTCCACGTGCGTGCCGATCGAACGCCGCTCGGGACAGAGATTGATCCGGCCGGCGCGGCAATACACGCAGTGGTCGCAGGTCGAGAAGTACGTCTCGCTGACCACACGCGCCCCGAGCCACGACTGCGCGACCCGCTCGCCCACCTCGGCGACGACACCCGCGACCTCGTGACCGATCGTCACCGGCGTGACGGTCTCGTATTCGCCGTCGGCGATATGCAGGTCGGTGCCGCAGATCCCAGCGGCGACCACGTCGAGCACGACGTGCTGCGGCTGGGGCTCGGCCTCCGGTCGGTCGGCGAGAGCCACGTTTCCTGGGCCCGGCGCGAGCTTCGTCAGGCCGCGCAAAGAAGCTTCGCTCTCACTCCGAGCCGGAGACGCGCGCGTAGATCGCCGTCAGCGCGATGATGATCCCGCCGTAGATCACCTGCCGCTGCCACTCCTCGGCATTGAGGAGCGTCAGGAGCGATCCGAGCACGGTGAGGATCAGCACGCCGACGATCGTGCCGCTGTAGCTCCCCCAGCCGCCGAAGATCGAGGTGCCGCCGATCACGACGGCCGCGACCGACTGCAGCAGGTACGGGCTCGCGAGCCCGAGGTCCGGGTTGTTGGTGAAGCCGACAAGCAGCAAGCCGCCGAACGCGCTGAAGAGCCCGCAGAGCGCGTAGACCAAGACCAGCACCTGCCACACGCGCACGCCGGCAAGTCTCGCCGCGACCGCGTTGTCGCCGACCGCGTACAGCATCCGACCGTAGCCCGTGTACCGAAGCCCGAGGATGAGCAGGGTCGCGATCACCGCCCAGAAGATGAGGTTGGCGGGCAGGTAGTCGAAGAACCGGTCGGAGCCGAGCGTGGAGACGAGGCCCGGCACGACCTTCTCGAACGCACGTCCCGCGTAGATCGACAGCAGCCCGAAGGTGACCGACGAGGTGCCGAGCGTCATGATCAACGGGTTGACGCGGAAGATCCCGACGCCGATGCCGTTGGCGAGGCCGACGACGAGGCCGACGAGGACGGCGATCCCGAGCGCCGTGGCGGGTCCGCGC
>DASZCE010000119.1:0-2548 GCA_035943455.1 Gaiellaceae bacterium
CGGCGCTCGAGGAGCGCCGCGAGCGCCAGTACCCCGACTCCGACGAGCATGAAGACGATCCCGCGCTCGAGCATCGACCAGTCGCTACTGAAGAACCGGGCGAGAAGGTCGACGCCCACGGTCGCCGCTCCCGCGTTCGACAGCCACACCTCGTCCAGCAGCATCCCGACGACGAGCGCGCCGAAGGCCACGACGGCGACCGCCAGGTTGAACAGGAGCGGATACACCGTCGCCCGATCGCGAAGTCCGCCGTCCCGCGAGACCTCCGGCCAGAGGACCGCGGCAAGCACGAGCACGCTGCAACCGAGCAGGACTCCGGCCTCGGCGAGCGCGGTCACGCGTTGCCGCTGACGCAGGATCGGAAGCGCCACGACACCGATTCCCGCCGCCGCTGCGAGACCGGCGACGGTCACGGCGACCCGATTGATGTCGAGCACGGGGTCGGCGTCTCCGAACTCGTGCGCTTCGCGAAACGTCAACGGAAGGAGACCGGCGACCAGAAAGACGAAGCCGAGGATCCGCACCGGCCTCGCGAACCGCAGCCGCTCGAGCCACCGCTGTGCGCCGGTACCGAGGCCGTAGAGCGCGGCGCCGTACAGCGCCAGGTACGCCGGCACGACGATCGCCGCGTCGTAGCTCTCCGTCGCGTCGACGAGCTCGTGGATGAGCCAGGCGAAGAAGCTGAGGATCGCGAGCGCCGCGATTGGTCCGGACCGCACCAGGAAAGCGATCGCAAACGCGCCGGCCGCCCAGAGCAGGAACCCGAGAGGGTCGTGCGCCTGGACGTTGTACATCTGGCCGACGAGGAAGACGGACGCACCAAACAGCACGGTCCCGAGAAAGATCAGCGCGTGGCCGACGTTCGCGCGGCCGTAGACCTCTCGCAGGGCGAAGCCGGCTGCGAACGAGGCGACCAGGGCCGCAAGAAGGAGCAGGACGCGTAGCGGCCGCGGAATGTCGCTCCAGTTGGCGGCGAAGAAGAGGATGACGCCGAAACCGGCCACGAGCGCGCCCAGGATCCCGAGCGCCTGCCCGAGGCGGTTCCGACGCTCCTCGCCGGTCAGGAGGCCGGCGGTGGGACCAGCCATCGCCGAGCCGACGAGACCGAGAACGAGCACGACGACGACCAGGCAGAACGCAATCTCGAACAGAGCGGCCGGATACTAAAGGCGGTGGCGGTCGTGACGGTCCTCCCGTTCCTCGTCCTCGGCGTCATGTACTTCCGACGTGCGAGGACGCTTGGCGGCCGCCGCGCTCCGGTTCCCTGGTGGCGGCAAGCCTCGTTCGCGCTGTCGCTCGTCCTGCTCGCTGCCGCGTCGCTGATGCCGTACGAGGACGAGTTCTTCTTCGTCCACATGCTGCAGCACGTCGTCATCGGCGACCTGGCTGCGCTTGCCTTCGTGATCGGCCTCACGGGTCCGCTCCTGCGCCCGCTGCTCGCCGTCGACCCCCTCGGGCGTCTTCGTCTGCTGGCCCACCCGCTCGTCGCGCTCCCACTCTGGGCCGTGAACCTGGTGCTGTGGCACGTCCCGCTCCTTTACGAGGGTGCGATCCACCACGGCGCGGTCCACGCCCTCGAACACATCTGCTTCTTCTCGACCGGTGTGCTCATGTGGGCCGCGGTCGTCGAGGTGCTGCCGGGGCCGGAGTGGTTTGGCACCGCGGCAAAGTTCGGCTACGTCGTCGCCGTCCGTCTGATCGAGACGGTGCTCGGCAACGTCTTCATCTGGTCGGGGACGCCGGTCTACTCGTCCTACCACGGGCTCGAGGACCAGGGATGGGCGGGAACGATCATGATGATCGAGGGCTCGCTCGTGACGATCGCTGCGCTCGCCTGGCTGTTCCTGCGGCTGGCGGCAGAGGGTGAGCTGCGGCAGCGCCTGCTCGAACAAGGGCTCGATCCGCGCGCGGTCCGGCGTGCGGTTCGCTACGGTCGCGGGAAGGAGCTGGAGGGCGCAGGCTGAACTTGTGCGGCACGCCACATGCATTCGTCGGGCGTCCACCACGTCGACCTCGTCGTCTCGTCGATCGAGCGCAGCCTGCCCTTCTACCGTGATCTGCTGGGTCCGCTCGGCTGGCACGGGCTCTCCGAGGTCGAGGGCGAGCGCGGCGAGACGATCTGGTACCTCTGGGGCCCCGGTACTTCAATCGGGCTGAGGGCGGCGCAGACCGACACGCCCGGCGGGTTCGACCGTTACCGGATGGGCCTCCACCACCTTGCCTTCGAGGCCTATTCGCGCGCCCTGGTCGACGAGCGCGCGGACTGGCTCCGCCAGGTGGGAGCAGAGCTCGAGAGCGAGCCCCAGGAGTACGCGTACCAGCCGGGGTACTACGCGGTGTTCTTCTACGACCCCGATGGACTCAAGTTGGAGATCGTTCATATTCCCGGCCAAGCCGCCTGACCGAAAGGAGTACCCATGTCGACGACCCCTCCCCCTGAGCAGCCGACGCAGACGACGCCTCGCTCGTACGGCGGCGGTGGCGTGACGGTCGACGTCGCCCGGCTACCGATTCCCGGCAACGCCGAGTTCGCGCTCTACCTCGTGGC
>DASZCE010000120.1:0-2826 GCA_035943455.1 Gaiellaceae bacterium
GCCGTGAGACCCTCGCCGCACCACTTCATATCCGTCGGCGAAGCTGCCCCAGCGAAGCTTCGTCGCAGTCTCGGGGCGCCGTTCGACCCCCCGGCTAAAGCGACCTGCGTCCGGCTTGCCGGCCCTGTGCGCCAGCTGCTCGATCCCCTCGCTAAACCGCCCGACGTGCAGCTTCCGAGGGATCTCGGTCAGCTGGTCGACGCCGGTGATGCGTCTGCCGGATTGGCCTTCACGAGCGGCTTCGTGTGCCGTTTGCGCGCTCACGAGAATCCTCCTTCGGTATCTCCAGTTATCCGATATCGGATAGCGATATCGTAACACGATATGCATCCGAGCGACGCCGACTACCAAACGCTGCTTCAGTTGCGCACTGGACTGCGCCGGTTCCTGCGCTGGAGCGAGCGGCAGGCCGAGGCGGCGGGCGTCACACCGGCCCAGCACCAGCTGCTACTGGCGATTAGGGGCCACCCCGATTCTCGTGGTCCGACGATTGGCGACATCGCCGCGTACCTGCTGCTACGTCACCACAGCGCGGTTGGCCTCGTCGACCGGGCCGAGAGCTCGGGACTCGTCGTCCGGACGCAGGACCCGGCCAACCACAGCATGGTCCGGCTACGGCTGACGCGAAAAGGATCGGAGCAGCTGGAAGCACTCAGCGAGCTACACCTTGAGGAGCTGTCTCACCTGGCGCCTGCAATGCACGCGCTCTGGGACGCCCTCGAACACGCGGGCCATCGCGAGGTGGCACAGGAACGCCACCCCGCGTCACGCCATTTCAGGTGACCGACGTAGGGTGGCATCTTCTCCACACCGGGAATCGCGGTTCGACGAGCTGCTAACTGCGCCGAGCGAGGCCTGAACCGGGAGTGAGTGGAGCGAGCCGGACTCGAGCCGGCGACCTCCTGCATGCGGTCCGCGTGAGCCTCGCACGCAGCCCGGCGTCAGTTCGCGCCGTATTCGTACGCGCCGATGTCCGGAGCGAAGCCCCGGCGACGCCCGGCCATGTCGTTCTTCGGAGCGTGGCTGCGGTTCGCCCTGTCGATGAGGAGCCGGGACCGCGCCGTCGGACGGCCTCGCCGGTTCAGGTAGACGCGGCCCACTTGATCCGAACGGGAGCACCTGCGGCCGCGGACGATCACGTTGGAGATCGATCCGCGCGCGCCGAAGCAGACGCGGCCCCAGGTCCGCAACAGGCCGATGACGTTGTTGACGATGAGCGGCCGCTCTCGCCTCGAGTAGCCGCCGTACCGGTAGGCGCGGCTGATCCGGAGCGAGCCTTCATAGCCGTCGATGCGTTTGAAGCCGGTCAGGATTGTGTTGTTGACAATCTCGACGAAGCGCGGCAGACGGGCGGAGCCTTTCGCACCGACGACGAGCGCCATCCTCGAGCGATAGCGGGGAAGGCGCGGGTCCGTGCCGACGAAGAGGTTGTTGGCGACCGAGACGTGGTCGACCGGCCCGGTGACGTACAGCTGAGCGCCGCCGTACTTGTAAACGCCGAAGTAGTTGCCCTCGATCCGCAGCCGCCGCCCCGCAAACAGCGCAATCAGATCTTGATGACCACAGCGCGCGCGGCCGAGGAGGCGGAAGCGGCATGGCAGAGCCCGCTCGAAGCGGTTTCGTCGGATCGTGAGGTTGGAGCCAAACCGGCCGTGGATGAAGTCGCACCCGTGACAGTCATGAAACCAGTTGTCCTCCACGGTGACGTGCGTCGACCGCCGGAAGAGGGCGAGGCAGAACGAATACCGTGACGAATACCCGTGACCGATCGCCGTCACTGGTGACCGGTCGCCGCAATGCGTGAACGTGCTCCGCCGGATCGTGACGTGGCGTGACCTGTGTACCGCCACGGACGCGGAATGATCGGTGCCCTGCGCAGTGACAACGAGGTCGTGCAGCTCGACGTGCTTCGAGTCGATGACCTCGACGATCGCATGCTGCGCCCGCGGCGAGATCCTGACTCGGCCGAGAGACACGTTCTTCGTACGGTCGAAGACCACGCGCTCGATCCGCGCGCCGGGTGTCCCGAGGATCCGCAGCGGGCGCGAGGAGCGCGGCGGCACGACCAGCTGGCGGTAGGGCTTCGGCAGCAGCCGGATCGTCCCGCCCGAGTTCGCGAGCCTGAAAACCGCGGCCCGCAACTGCTTGTCGTTCCGCGCGCGGATCGTCTTGCTTGCGGCGGATTCCGCCGCTGGCGCTCCCGCGAGCACGGCGAGCGTGAGGAGCGCAATCGAACGCATCGTTAGTCGAGGAGCTCGAGCGCCACACACACTGCTCGTGACCGGCCACCCAAGCATCATGACCGGCAGCTCGTGCGGAGAGCATGCCGACGAGCGGGAGTCGTCTTCAGGCGCGTTGCTCGTGGAACAGGCTTCGACAGCCCGGTGGACGCCGCAGCGCTAAGCCGAGCCGACAAATCGGTGCCCACTCGCCCCTGGCCAAGGGCGCGTGAGCGTAGGGCGACGTGATGTCGGCTCGGCCACTGGCGCGCTCCGTCAGACCAGGAACGACGCTGCGAAAAGTGCGAGACCGAGAGATACGAGCCCAACGTCCGCGCCGATATCCACTCCGAACGCCGCCAGGATGAAAACGATGATGGCGGCGGCGAGCAAAAGTGCGCGAAGCCCGAATCCACCGATCGCTGTTCTATCCGCCATGAATGGGTACTTCCCGCCGCAGCGCAAGCCTGAACGTTACGGGAGCGAGCTGCTAGCTTCGGAGGTGTGTCCGCTTGGAGCCGGACGCGCTCCATGGCTGCCGCGTGAGTGGGCCGAACCGAGCATTGCGCGAACCGCCCGGTCGTGGAGTTCGTCGGTGCCGCTCTCG
>DASZCE010000121.1:0-5350 GCA_035943455.1 Gaiellaceae bacterium
TCGTCACCGACGGGCCCTTCGCCGAGACGAAAGAGCAGATCGGCGGGCTCTTCGAGGTGACGCTGCCGGACCTCGACACCGCGATCGAGTTCGCCGCGAAGATCCCGACGGCCGAGCACGGCTCGATCGAAGTCCGACCGATCGTGGAGCGGTCATAACGGACGTCGCAGCCGTCTTCCGAGAGGAGTGGGGGCGTGCCGTCGCAATCCTCATCCGCGTCCTCGGTGACTTCGATCTCGCCGAGGACGCGGTGCAGGACGCGTTCACTGCGGCGCTGGAGCGGTGGCCGAAGGAGGGTGAGCCGCGAAACCCGGGTGCCTGGATCGTCACGACCGCGCGCAACCGCGCCATCGACCGCATCCGTCGCGACCGGACGCTCGCGCGGAAGACGGAGCTGCTCCAGCGGCTGGCGGAGCTTCCGCACGATGCCGACGAGGTGAGCGCCATCCCCGACGAGCGCCTGTCGCTCGTCTTCACGTGTTGCCACCCTGCCCTGGCCGTGGAGGCGCAGGTGGCGCTCACGCTGCGGGAGGTCGGCGGCCTCGAAACGCCGGAGATCGCCCGCGCCTTCCTGACGGCGGAGGCGACGATGGCCCAGCGGCTCGTTCGGGCGAAGCGGAAGATTCGGGAGGCCGGCATCCCGTTCCGCGTGCCGCCCGACGAGGAGCTCACCGACCGCCTCCAGCCGGTGCTCGCCGTCCTCTACCTCATCTTCAACGAGGGCTACGCCGCCACGGCAGGGGACCACCTCGTGCGGCGCGAGCTGTGCGACGAGGCGATCCGGCTCGGGAAGCTCCTGGCCGTCTTGATGCCCGACGAGCCCGAGGTACTCGGGCTCCTCGCGCTGATGCTCTTCCACGACTCCCGACGCCACGCGCGTACGACCCCCGAGGGCGAATTGATCTTGCTCGAGGACCAGGACCGCTCGCTCTGGGATCGCGAGCAGATTGAGGAGGGCCGGCGGGTTCTCGAGCGCGGAGCAGGGCTGCGACGGGTCGGGCCGTACCAGCTCCAGGCGGCGATCGCGTCGGTGCACGCCGACGAGAGGACGGATTGGGCGGCGGTCGCGGGGCTGTACGACCAGCTTGCACGGCTTGCGCCTTCCCCAATCGTGGAGCTGAACCGCGCCGTTGCCATTGCGATTGCAACCGGCGCCGACGAGGGCCTCGACCTCATCGCCCAGATCCAGGGCCTCGACGACTACCACCTCTTGCACGCCGCCCGAGCAGACCTGCTCCGGCGCCTGGGCAGGCGTGACGAGGCACACGGCGCCTACCGGCGTGCGCTCGCCCTCGCCCCGAACGCTGTCGAGCGGGCATTCCTCGAGCGCCGGCTCTCCGAGGTCGGCTCAGACGCGGGCTAGCGCGAGCTCGACGGCCTGCTCCGCCGACTCCGCCCGTTCGATCCCGTCCCCTTCGACCTCCCAGCCGGGCTCGAGGATCACGACCGGCCGTCCCAGCCGGCGTGCGAAAGCGATCTCGGCCAGCGTCCCCCAGCTGCCGCCGACGGCGATCACGGCGTCGCCGGACGCAGCGACCGCGAGGTTCCGTCCGTGACCGATGCCCGTGATCACAACGTGGTCGATCCATTCGTTCGCGTCGTCGCGGACCTCGCCCGGAAGGATCCCGAGCGTTGTGCCGCCGACGGCCTTCGCGCCGCGCGCCGCCGCGGCCATCACCTCGTTGCGCCCGCCGGTGACGACCGTGCAGCCCCGCTCGGCGAGCAGCCGTCCGACCTCCTCTGCCCTGCCTTCGTGCTCCGCGCCGCTCCCGATCACCGACACCTGGACGGCCATCCGGGCGATGCTAGTGCGGATGGATCAGGAAGCGAGAGGCGGTACGCTGATCATCGGCGGTGGCTTCGCGGGTTCGTACGTCGCCCGGAGGCTGGGGCGGCGCGGCGCAACGATTGTCAGCCCCCAGAACTTCATGCTCTTCACGCCGATGCTGCCGGAAGCGGCATCTGGGACGCTCGAGCCGCGACATGCCGTCGTCCCCCTCCGCGCGATGTGCCGGCACGCGGACCTCGTCCTCGGCCGCGTGGTCGCACACGACGCCGCCAATCGTCGCGTCCAGATCGAGACGAGTGAGCGGGTCTTCTGGCTCGGATACAGCGATCTCGTCGTCGCGCTCGGCTCGGTTGTCCGCACCCTGCCGATCCCGGGCCTCGCCGAGCACGGGCTCGGCTTCAAGTCACTCGCCGAGGCGATCCACCTCCGAAACCACGTGCTCACACGACTGGAGACCGCCGCCGCGGCCGCAACCGACGCCCATCGCAGCCGCGAGCTCACGTTCGTCTTCGTCGGCGCTGGCTATGCCGGCGTCGAGGCGCTCGCCGAGCTCGCCGACCTCGTCCGCGACGCGCTCCGCTATTACCCGATCGAGCTTCAGACCGCGCCGCAGCACTGGGTGCTGGTCGACGCGGCGCCGAAGATCCTTCCCGAGATCCCGAGCCGGCTCGGCGACTACGCCGCCGCGCTCCTCGTACGCCGCGGAGTCGACATTCGCGTCAATACGACGCTCGAGGAAGTCGAGCCGCACTCGGCGCGCCTCTCCGACGGAACACGTCTGCTCACGAGTACCGTCGTCTGGACCGCCGGCGTCAAGGCAAACCCGTTCCTCGCCGAGCTCGGCCTGCCGCTCGACGAGCGCGGCCGCGTTCGTGTCGACGAAACGATGCGAGTGGAGGGCCACGAACACGTCTGGGCTTTGGGGGACTGCGCCGCGGTCCCGAACGCAGCGACGCCAGGACGGTTCGATCCCCCCACGAGCCAGCACGCGCTCCGGCAGGCCAAGCGCTTGGCGAAGAACCTCGCCGGCGGCGAGCGGCGACCGTACCGCTATCGCACCCTCGGCGAGGTGGCGACCCTCGGACGCTACAAGGGGATCGCCAACGTGATGGGCTTTCCCCTCAAGGGCTTTCTGGGCTGGTGGATCACCCGGACGTATCACCTCTACCAACTGCCCCTGGTCTCGAGAAAGCTGCGAGTGGTAACCGACTGGACGGTCGCTCTGTTCTTCCGGCGCGACATCGCCGAGCTCAGCATGCTGGAGCAGCCGAGGCGCCTCGGTGACTGACGAGCTCTCGCGCGTCCACCGGTTCGAGCGCGAGATCGAGCTGGCGGGCACCGAGAGGGTGGAATCGCCGCTCGGCTTCGGGGTGCTGACACCCGAGCTGCCCCTTCCGCATAACTCGAATTACCTCTTCCTCGAACGCGCCGCCGATGCCGACGAGGCGATCGCGGAAGCGGACCGGATCCTCGGGAACGCGGGCCGGAGCTACCGGGTCATCTTCACCTTCGACGAGGAGCTCGGCGAGCGCCTTCGCCCTGCCTTCGAAGCGCGCCGTTGGCGCACACGGCGCGAGGTCTTCATGGTCCAGCGCCGCCCTCCGGAGAAGGCTGCCGACCTCTCCCTCACGCGGGAGGTCACCGAGACGGCGCTCCGCCCGGGCCGGACGCACGGGATCCTCGCGTACGACTGGGGCACGCCGTCCCTCGCGGAGCAGATCCTCGACGCCAAGGTCCTGCTCGCCAGGCGCGCCGAGACGCGGTTCTTCGCCGTCGAGATCGACGGCGAGATCGTCGCGTGGACGGATCTCTACGTCGCCCAGGGCGTCGCCCAGATCGAGGACGTGGCGACGGTCGAGCGGCATCGTGGCAAGGGCTACGCCACCGCCGTCGTCCTACGCGCGGCGGAAGAGGGCCGGAAGGCAGGCGCCGATCTCGTCTTCCTCGTCGCCGACGATGACGACTGGCCGAAGCTGCTCTACCGACGGCTCGGTTTCGACGAGATCGGCCGCCTGCACAAGTTCACGACGCCCTGACGTCCGCCGTTCCCCCGAACGGGGGAGGCTCCGCATCAGGACCGTTCCGATGATTCGTGACGGATGCGGCGAAGTACCAGCGATCGAATCGCTCCGATCCTCGTCATGGGCGGAGCGTTGGCGGCATTTCCCACCGCCGCGGGGCACTTCTTCGCGCGCGACAAGGTTGCATTCGGGGGTGACGTTCACTTTGCCGGCGTCGGCCTGACGGCACTGGCAGCAACCGCTGCGGCCGTCGCGCTGACCGTCATCGGCGCCCGCCGCCGCGACGGTCGCACCGTGCTGATCGGAACCGCGTTCTCGGTGATGGCCGCACTGCTGGCCCTCCACGGCATCGCCACGCCTGGGGTGCTGATGGGCGACAACGGCGTCGTCGCCTTCACCGGTGGCGCAACCCTCCCGATCGGCGGGGCGATCCTCGCGCTCGCGGCGCTGCCGCAGGTTCGGCGGCCCGAGCGCGTCCGTGCGCTGCTCATCGGCCAGGCGCTCCTGCTCACCGGCGTGCTCGCGCTCGGCCTAGCGGCGATCGCGTTCCCGACACTCGTGCCTGCCGTTCCCGAGCCCGGCAGCGCTCCTGCGCTTGCCCTGCTCGCGGTCGGCCTCGCGTTCTACGGCGCGCTCGCCTGGCGGGCGCTGCGAACGTACCTGCTCACGCACCGGCACGCCGACATGCTGGTTGTGATCGGGATTTCCTGGCTCGCCGCCGCGCTTCCACCGGCGATGGTCCTCCACTGGTGGCAGCTCGGCTGGTGGCTCGGGCACGCCTTCGAGCTCGTCGGCATCGGCATCGTCGGCGTTCCCGTCGCGCTCGACCTGCGGCGTGCGGCGCAGTCGCGATCGCTGACCGGAGATCTGACGGGTGCCGATCTCGTCAGCTCCGAGGAAGCGTTCCTCGGCGCGCACGTCCGCGCGCTGATGGTCTCGCTCGCAGAGAAGGACGAGTACACGGAGGAGCACACGCGCCGCGTCGCACTGCTCGCCGTGCAGCTCGGCGAGGAGCTCGAGCTCTCGCCGGCGCGCATACGCGAGCTCGCCACGGGCGCGATCGTCCACGACATCGGCAAGCTCGCCGTCCCGGACTCGATCCTGAAGAAGCCCGACAAGCTCACCGCCGACGAGTTCGAAGCCGTCAAGCGCCACTCGGAGACGGGTTACCGAACGCTCAAGGAGCTCGGCTTCCGCACGTCCGTACGGCGTCTCGTGCTCGACCACCACGAGCGGCTCGACGGGTCCGGCTATCCACGCGGTCTAGCCGGGCCCGCGATCTCGCTCGACGCCCGGATTCTCGCCGTCTGCGACGTCTACGACGCGCTGATCTCGACGCGGGTCTACCGTGAGGCGTTCAGCCACGAGCAGGCGCTCGCCATTCTCCGCGATGAGGCCGGCGCCAAGCTCGACCGCCGCTGCGTCGCCGCGCTCGAGCGCGTGCTCACGCGCGAGCGGCCGCTGGCGGCCGTCGCAGTCTCAACGGTCGCGGTCTAGTGCTCGGGTAATGCTGCCTCGCTTCTCGGTCGCCAGTCGAAGG
>DASZCE010000122.1:0-9173 GCA_035943455.1 Gaiellaceae bacterium
ATCGCGAAGATTGCGAGCCCGAGGCTGACGTACGCGACGTGCGACAGTTGTCCCTCCTCGATCCCGAGCCACGCGATGTTGCCCCACGTCGCCGATGGGTGGCTGGGCCCGAGTCCGAGCGCGGAGACGAGCGACTCGCTCAGCACCAGACCGGGTAGCTCGAGAAAGACCGCAATGAGGAGAATGCCGATCGTGTTCGGGGCGATGTGACGGAGCCCGACGTGCGCTGCCCGCGCGCCGACGGCCTGCGCGGCGCGCACATAGTCCGCCTGCTTGAGTCGCACGACCTCACCGCGGACGAGCCGGGCCGTCGTCATCCAGTTGACGATCGCGAGCGCCGGAATCAGCGTCTGGTAGGTGCTCCCCTCCTTCCCGAAGACCGCGACGAGGCTGACGAGTATCGCGAACCGCGGCAGGGCGAACATGCCGTCGAGCGCGCGCATCATCACGCTGTCGATCCGTCCGCCAGCGAGGCCCGAGAGCGACCCGTAGACGACCCCGAGCAGCGCTACAAGGGCGAGTGCGCCGAGCGCGATCAGCAGCGACGCCCGGCCGCCGAGGGCGAGACGAACGAGCGTGTCCCGCCCGAAGAAGTCGGTGCCGAGCCAGTGGTCACTACTCGGCGCCTGCTCTTGCTTGCTGAAGTCGAGCGCGTACGGGTCGTGCGACGACATGATCGGGACGAGCACGCAGAAAGCGCCGAGTGTTGCCAACGCGCCGATCGCGAGGACCGCCGGCCGGTTCGTCCAGAACCGCCGCAGCGTCGCCATCATCGCCGAGCCTCCCGAAGTCGCGGGTCGAGCACAGCCGCGATTACGTCGGCCGCCAAATTGACGATCGCGACGACGATCACGACGGCGACGGTGAGCCCCATGAGCATCGGGTAGTCCCGTCGCTCGGCCGCGTCGACCAACTGCTCCGCTGCGCCGGGAATCGCGAACGCCTGCTCCACGAAGAAGGCGCCGGTGACAAGCAACGCAAGCGTGGGAGCGGCGGCGGACAGAAAGGGCGTCACGGAGTTGCGCAGGACGTGGACGCCGACGATGCGCCTGAGGCGAAGGCCTTTCGCTCGGGCCGCTCGCACATAGTCCTCCTGCAGCGTCTCGACGGCGGCGGCGCGGATCAGCCGGGCGATGAACCCGATCGGGGCGAGCGAAAGCGTGAACGATGCGAGCAGGCGAGTGTGCCAGCTGCTCCATCCCGGCGGGAAGAGGTCCGTGCCGAAAACGAGATGGCGTGCGAAGAGTGTTGTGAAGAGGAAAATCGGGACGACGAGCAGTCCCGTCGCGACAGATGAAGCGAGGTAGTCGACGGGTGACCGGCGCTTCGTGGCGGCGATCAACCCGAGCGGGATCCCGAGTGCGATCGCCCACAGGCTCGCGAGGCCGGCCAGCTGCAGCGTGACCGGGAAGCTGTCCCTCATCACCTCGTCGACGCTGATCCTTTGCGCGCCGAAGCGCGCTGGAGGCACGAGCGACGGCCCGAATTCGAACGTGAAGACGTGTTTCACGTAGTTCGTGTACTCCACAAACCAGGGCTCGTCGAGCCTGTAGAACTCGCGGAGCCGAAGCTCGACGGGAAGCGGGACGCCGGAGTGCGGATCGAGCGTGGTCGAGAACGGCGATCCGCCCATGCCCCGCATCAGCGCGAAGGTCACGAGCATCGTCGCGAGCACCAGCACGACCGTCGCGATCAGACGGCGGATGACAAACGCGAGCACAGCGGCTCATCTTCGCGGAACCTGTCACGTCGCTCCGGTGTAGAAGGGACAGTGGTGGGCCGACCACTGACAGAGGCGGAGCTGGTCGAGCGCGCAAGGCGCGGCGACCAGGACGCCTACGGAGAGCTCGTGCATGCATACCAAGGGATTGCCTTCAGAACCGCCTACCTGCTCACCGGTAACGCCGCCGACGCGGAGGACGCCGCGCAGGAGGGGTTCGTGAAGGCGTTCTACGCCCTCGGTCGCTTCCGGCCGGGGGCCGAGCTCCGTCCCTGGCTCTTGCGGATCGTCGCCAACGAGGCTCGGAATCGCCGCCGCTCGGCCCGCCGGCGCGGCACTCTCGCGCTTCGCGCCGCGGCGGCTGTCCCCTCGGGGGGCGCGGCCCCGTCCCCCGAGACATCTGTGCTGGACGCCGAGCGCAGCGCCCTGCTGCTGGACGCGCTCAACGGGCTCCGCGAAGAGGAGCGCGACGTGGTCGCCTGCCGCTACTTGCTGGAGCTCTCGGAGGAGGAGACGGCAGAGACGCTCGGCGTTCGCAAGGGCACGGTGAAGTCACGGCTGTCTCGGGCGCTTGCGCACCTCAGGCAGCGAATGGAGGTCGACGATGTCTGAGCTCGAGCTCGCGCTCGTCAGCCTCGGCCGCCAGCTCGACTATCCGGAGACGCCGGATCTGTCCGGCGCGGTCCGGCGGCGGCTGGCGGAGGGAGAACGGCCGCGGTCCTGGCGCCGGCCGCTCGTCATGGCGCTGGCGGTGTTGGCCGTCGTCGTCGCCGCCGTGATGGCGGTACCGCAGGCGCGGAGCACGATCCTCGACTGGCTCGGGATCGGGAGCGTGACGGTCAGGCAGGTCGAGGAGCTCCCGAAGATCGAGGGGAGTGACCTGCGGCTCGGGCGGCGGGTCAGCCTCGCCGAAGCCCGCCGGCTTGCGACGTTCGCAGTCCGCGTGCCGACGCTCTCCGGTTATCGGCATCCGGCGGTGTATTTCCGCCGCGATGTCACTCAGGTCTCGCTGCTCTACGGGTCGATCAAGGAGCCGAAGCTCCTGATCAGCGAGATCTGGGCGCCGGGGGCGATCGACAAGCTCGTGACGACCCGAACCGACGTCGAGCTCGTCCGCGAAGGTGAGTGGCGCGGCGCCTGGCTCCACGGCGGCGAACACGTCCTCTACCTGCCCGGCTTCGATCGCGAGCTGCGGCTCGTCGGCAACGCGCTTGTCGTCCAGGGGAGCGACGGCGTGACGGTTCGGATCGAGGCCGATGTCTCGAAGCAGGAAGCGATCCGAATCCTGCGATCCCTGAAGAAAGGAGAGTGAACATGCGAAGGCTTCTGATCGGGCTGGCGTTTCTCGCGCTCGCCGTGCCGGCGGGCGCGCTGGCCGGCGGCTGGGCGACCGTCGGCCTCGGGCCGCCTGACGACGGCATCGGGCCTGGCGACACCTGGAACGCCAAGATGACGGTGCTCCAGCACGGGAACCCGGAGACGCCGTTGCTGGGCGTCTCGCCGACGGTGACGATCCGCAACGGGTCGACGTCCAAGACCTTCCGCGCGGTTCCGACGAATGAGCCGGGCGTCTACGTGGCTCGGGTCGTCTTCCCGCGGGCCGGAACGTGGTCGTACGAGGTGTACGACGGGTTCACGCAGTATCACGGTGCGAAGACGCATCGTTTCCCGGCGGTGACGATCGGGACGGGCGGCGACCGTGGCGGTTTCCCGACGATGACCGTGACGGCGGTGATCGTCGCCGGGGCGGGGATGCTGGCGGCGCTGTGGCTGCTGGCGCGACGAATTCGCGTTCGCACCGCCGCACCGACGCATTAGGCCCAACCAAACGGGTGGGCGGCTCTTCCGGCCGCCCGCCCAAATCTTTACCAAATCTGCTGGTCCAACTCCCCAAATGGGGGAGAACGCGGCGCTTCGCGCGACCGAGTATGGGGGAATCACTGCGGCAAATCCGGAGGTAACGCGATGGGCGAGACGGAACTTCACGTACTCGAGGACACGGAACAGCAGCAGATCGAGCTCTGGCGGATCGAGGAGCTGCGGCGCGCAGGCTACGGCCCCCGTGCTGCGAGCCGCCTTGCCGCCCGCACCGACATCGACCTGCACTTGGCTGTCCGGCTTCTCGACCGCGGCTGCCCGCCCGACCTCGCGCTCAGGATCCTGCTCTAGCGCGCACCGCCCGTAACGGGACCTGGTCCCGTTACGGCGCCTCGGCGACGCCTGGGCGTCTCTACGGCAGGCGCCGCGCCGCGCGGCCTTAACCGAACCAGGTTCTGTAAAGAAGCGCGCGTCCGGCTCGAATCGGCACAATGCCGCGCGTGATCGCCTCGATCCCGTCGCCCGAGAACGGCTTTTTCGAGATCGGGCCCGTCACGATCCACATGTACGGGTTGATGCTGCTGCTCGCGATTGCGGTCTGCATCCTCGTCACTGGGCTGCGGTGGACGAAGCGCCCGGGGCGGGACGGAGGGGACTGGGACCTGCTCCTCCGGATCGCCGTCTGGGGCGTCGCGGCCGGAATCGTCGGCGCCCGCGCCTACCACGTCATCACGAGCTGGTCGGAGGTCCCCGATCCGAAATGGCAGGGCGTCTTCATGGTCTGGAAGGGCGGCCTGGGCGTCTGGGGCGGCATCTTCCTCGGAACCGTGGTCGGCGCCATCGTCGCGAAGCGCGCCGGCAAGAACCCGTATGCGCTCATGGACGCGGCGGCGCCGGGTCTCCTGCTTGCACACGCGATCGGGCGCATCGGCAACTGGTGGAACCAGGAGCTGTACGGAAAGCCGACCGACCTGCCGTGGGGACTCGAGATCGCTCCCGAGAACCGCCCGCTCCAGTACCCGGATTCGGAGACGTTCCATCCGACCTTCCTGTACGAGGCGATCTACGTGACGATCTGCGCCGGCGTGCTCCTCATCCTCGACCGGCGCTTCCGGTTCCGGCCGCCGGCACTGTTCGCGCTCTACGTCATGCTCTACACGTTCGGTCGCTTCTTCGAGGAGCTGCTGCGCGTCGATCCGGCGCATGAATTCGTAGGACTGCGCCTGAACGCCTGGGTGTCGATCGTCGTCTTCGTCCTTGCGACGGCGTTCTTCGTGTGGTGGCAGCTGTGGCGCCCGCGTCGGGAGCGCCGCGTCGGGCGCGCCCGGCGGCCGGCCGAGGGGCCCGCGATGGCGATCCCCAAGGGCCGCGTCCGCCGCTGACGCTAGCCTCGGCCTCGTGCCGGTGCCGGTCCGGGAGCTCGAGCTCGACCTTGAGGCCTTCGAAGGTCCCTTCGACCTCCTGCTCGCGCTCGTCCTTCGCGAGGAGCTCGACCTCGGGGAAGTTGACGTGGCCGGCGTGGTGTTGGCCTTCGTCGAGCGGCTCGAGGAGCGCGAGGAGCTCGACCTCGAGGCCTGCGGCGAGTTCCTCGTCCTCGTCGCCGCGCTGCTGGAGCTGAAAGCCCGGTCGCTGCTGGCCGGTGAGGACGCCGAGCTCGAGGACCTCGACCCGGCGGTGGCGGCGGAGGAGCTTGCGCGGCGGCTGGCCGAGTACCGTCGGATCAAGGAGGCGGCGGCACGGCTCGGCGAGCGGCTCGAGGCCGAGCAGAGTCGCTTCTTCCGCCTCGGCCCTGCCCCGTTCGCCCCGCGGCCCGAGCATCGACTGGCACCGCAGCAGCCCGCCGCGCTTGCGGCGGCGCTCCGGGCGCTCGCGGCGGAGCCGCCAGCCGTGTCGCTCGCCCATCTCGAGCTGCGATTTCCGCCGGTCGAGCAGTTCCTGGGCCGGTTTCGATCGCTGCTCACGCGGCGAAGCCGGTTCGATTTCGACACGGAGGTCGCGGGAATGACGCGCGTCGAGCAGGCGGTCGCGTTCCTCGCGCTCCTGGAGCTGCGCAAGGCCGACGAGATCGAGCTCTCGCAGGCAGCACCCTTCGCCCCGATCCGCGTACGGAGGAACGAGACGGCGAAGCCGGAAAGGAGTGAGAGATGGAGCGTCCGCTCCGCCTAGTCGCGACGAATCCGCTCGACCGGCTCGCCCGCACGCTCGAGGCGCTGCTCGTCGTCGCCTCGCAGCCGCTGTCGCTCGAGGAGCTGTCCGAGGCGGCGGGAGACGACCCCCAGCGCGTCGAGACGGCCCTGGGTCTGCTCGCCGACCGCTTCCGGGAAGGCCGGAGCGGGATCGTGCTCGAGCGCGTGGCCGGCGGTTGGGCCTTTCGCGCCTCCCGGGAGGCGGCAGAGGCGTGTGGGCGGCTCTTCGAGCGTCCCGTCGAGCGTGGCCTCTCGCCTGCGGCGCTCGAAACGCTCGCCGTGATCGCCTACCTTGGCCCCTGTTCCCGGCCCGAGATCGCGCGGCTTCGGGGCGTCGCAACCGACTCGGTCGTCGCCGGGCTCGTCGAACGGGGGCTGATCGCCGAGGCCGGCCGCGAGCAAGCGGCCGGCGCAGTTCGCTATCGCGTCACGCCGCTCTTCGAGCGCGTCTTCGGGCTCGAGAGCGTTTCCGAGCTGCCGCGGCTCGACGACCTCGGCGGCGACGCCGCCGAGATCCGCGGCCGGCTGGAGACGATCGCCGAGAAGCGCCCGGCGTAGCCGCTTCGGGCGTCGTATCCTTCGGGCCGGGAGGCCCGAATGTCCGAATGCGCCGGCTGCGGGGGGTCGATCGACGAAGCCTTTCGGTACTGCCCGTGGTGCGGCTGGACGCAGGAGCCGAAGCTGACCGAGTTCTTCAACCCACACGCGGTCGTCGAGCGCGAGCGGGGCGGCGCTCTGCGCGTCTCGCGGTATCTCGGGAAGGCGCCGGCGAAACGCCACATTCGCTTCAGCGTCTGGAACCGACGCGGCCAGGCCGAAGCCGCCATCTCGATCGACGAGCCGGAGGCGCGGCGGCTGGCGGAGTTTCTGGTCGTCCCCTCACACGGGACTGCGCATCCCTCGCGGCTTGAGCTGCTGATCGAGTGGCTTCGCAGCTCGCTGGCACGGACGGGCTAGCCTTGGATGGCTCGATGGCGGAGCGGCTCGCCGTGGTTGCCGCGGCGGTTGTGGCGCTAGTGGCGGCCGCCGTCGCGATCGAGCGTCGCGACCTCCAGGTTCCGCAATAGACCGTGAGGGTCGTAGAGGGACCGAAATCCCGCCTTGACGACGCGTCGAGTTCCGTCGTCGATCGGCTCGGTCGCGGCCCACGAAGGAAGCCCGACGCCGATCTCGAGCTCGAGGCCGGAAGGAAGGCGGAAGCGCCGTTCGGCGATCACACCCCAGCGGCCGGTTCGGACGACCGTTGCTCCCGGCGCCAGCTCGTGGATCCAGTCGTCGTCTTCGGTGTACGGCGTCGGGTCGTCCGTTAGGACCACGAGGTCGACGTCCGACTCCTCGCGTGCCTCGTTCCGGGCCCACGAGCCCACGAGCGCTACGGCGGCGAGGTCGCGGCGGGATTCCGCCCAGTCGGCCGCGCGGCGGATGAGCTCTCGTACCTCCCGTCGCCGGTGCGATGAGAGCATGGCTAACGACGTAAGGCGGGTACGAGCTCGCGCCCGATTACGGCGACGACGTCGAGATCGTCGTGGACGAGGTGCTGGAGCATCACGCGGTCGACGCCGGCGGCTTCGAACTCGCGCAGGCCGGCCACGAGCTCTCCCGGGCCTCCCGCGAGACCGCGCCGCCGCAGCTCCTCGAACCAGTCCCCGGCCGAACCGACGCGGGGGAAGCGCTCGACGAAGCGCGTCGCGTGATCGCGGTCGAGGACGAACGGCGTCATCAGCGAAAACCGCAGCGATGCCGGGTCTCTCCCTTCGGCCTCGCACGCCTCGTCGAGCTGCTTTCGTCTGCGAGCGGCCTCCGCGGCATCGACGCCGTGGGTGTTGTACTCGTCCGCGAAGCGAGCGGCGGGTCTCGCCGTCCCGAGTCGAGCCCGGCCGCCGACGATCAGCGGCGGGCGAGGCCGCTGGACGGTAAGAAGGTCGTCACGAAGTTGCCGGTCGACGACGTCGAGCTGCTCCGACAGCATCCTCACGCGCTCTCGCGTCTCCAGGAACGGGAAGCCGAACGCTCGGTGCTCGGCCTCCATCCAGCCGGCACCCATCCCGACCTCGACGCGGCCGCCCGAGATGTGGTCGACTGTTGCGGCGGCTCTGGCGAGGACCGCGGGGTGGCGGAACGTCACGGGCGAGACGAGCGTGCCCAAGCGCAGCCGGGACGTACGGGCGGCGAGGGCTCCCAGCGTCGTCCAGGCATCGGTGGCGACCCGCTCACGCGGCGCGGTCAGCGAGAGGTAGTGATCGGAGCGAAAGAGTGTCTCCACGCCATGCTCCTCGCAGGCGTCGGCGAGAGCGAGCCACTCGTCCCAGGAGACGCCCTCCTGACCCTCGATCATCAGCGCGACGTGCACGGCGGGAAGGTAAACCACCGCCGTGCGACTCAATGCGTATCTGGCGAGGGCCGGAGTCGCGTCGCGGCGGAAGGCTGACGAGCTGATCAAGGCCGGTCGCGTGCGGGTGAACGGGGAGCCGGGGCAGCTGAACACGTTCGTCGAGCGCGGCGACCGGGTCGAGGTCGACGGGCGGGAGGTGGCGCCGCAGCGGTTGGCGTACGTGCTGCTGCACAAGCCGCCGGGCGTCGTGACCACGGCGAGCGATCCTCAGGGACGGCCGACGGCCGTCGAGTTGGTGGATCTCGACGTGCGGATCGTTCCGGTGGGACGGCTGGACGTGGAGACGACGGGCGCGCTGCTGCTCACGAACGACGGCGAGCTCGCGCACCGGCTCGCGCACCCGAAGTACGAGGTGGAGAAGGTGTACGAGGCCGAGGTCGAGGGCAAGCCGTCGGACGAGGCGCTGCGGCGACTGGCGTCAGGAGTGGAGCTGGAGGACGGACTCACCGCGCCGGCGGAGGTCCGCCGGCTTGCACCGGCGCTGATCGAGCTTTCGATCCACGAGGGACGCAACAGGCAGGTGCGGCGGATGCTGGAGGCCGTCGGCCACCCGGTGAAGCGGCTGCACCGAAGCCGCTATGCAGGGTTGACGCTGGAGGGCCTCGACCAGGGAGAGTGGCGGGAGCTCGCTTCCGAGGACGTCGGGTTTCTCCGGCAATGAAGTTCCTGCTCAAGGGGCCGGGATGGTTCTATTCGTCGCCCTCTTCTTCGCCGGAGCAAACGTCGTCAACCTGCTCGGGCGCTGGCTGCACCCAAGCCGACGGCCGTGCCGGCCACGTCGTGGTGCCAGGCACGCGGACACGTCCGTAGAGGACCTCATGCGCCGAAGGAGCGTGACGACGGCGCCGACGGAGATCGCGATCCGACCGGAAGCGCGCGGGACGGTCGGGACGCGTCCCCGTGTCAAGCACGTAGCCACGGCCGGAACGGTCACGGAAACGCGGGTGACCCCAGGTGGCTACGGCCGGACGAAGCCCATACGCTCGTACATCGCCTCGAGCGTCGGGGCTGACGTCTCCCGCGCCTTGTCGGCGCCGATCCCGAGCAGCCGCTGGAG
>DASZCE010000123.1:0-3164 GCA_035943455.1 Gaiellaceae bacterium
GGTGAGCATCGGGATCAAGGCGTTCGGGTATCCGACCCAGACGGCGACGGCAAGCTGCGGCGTATAGCCGACGAACCACGCGTCGCCGTAGTGCTCGGTCGTCCCCGTCTTGCCGGCGGCGGGGCGGTCCGAGAGCGCCGCCTTCCGTCCGGTCCCGGAGGTGACGACCTTCTGGAGGATCTGGTTGACGAGCTTGGCCCGCTCGGGGTCAAGGGCGCGTTGCTGGACGATGCGGTTCTGCTTCGTCCGGCCGCCGGCCTTGCGGACGGAGACGATCGCGCGCGGCTGGTTGCCGAAGATCGACCCGTCGATCCGCCGTCCGGTGTTCGCGAAGGTCGAGAACGCCCGGGCCATCTCGAGCGGGTTGACGGCCTCAGCGCCGAGGCCGATTGCGAAGTAGTCGTCGAGTCGGCTCTTGATCCCGAGCCGTTGCGCCATCTTCCGCACGTTGCGCGGGCCGACGAGCGCGGTGAGCTGCGCGTAGACGGCGTTGTCGGAATGGATCGTCGCGGTCTCGAGGTCGATCGGACCGAGGTACTCGTCCTCGTAGTTCGAGACCGACCAGAGCTTGTCCCCGAGCGGGATCGTCATCGGTTTCGAGACGAACATGGTGTCGGGGGTGAGGCCGTCGTCGAGCGCCGTCGCGAGCACGAACGGCTTGAAGGCCGAGCCCGCCTGCCGCTCGCCCTGCACCGCGAGGTTGAACTGACTCTCACGGAAGTTCGAGCCCCCGATCATCGCCTTGATCGCACCGGTGCGTGGATCCACGGCGACGAGCGCGGCCGACGGCCCGCCATCGCCCTTGAGCCAGCGCGCGATCGCCTTGTGGCCGAGCTCCTGGAGCTTGAGATCGAGCGTCGTCTTCACGTCGAGGCCGCCGCCGTAGACGCCGCGCGTGCGGTACTTGTCGACCAGCTGCTGGATTACGTAGTTCGCGAAGTAGCCGCCGGGGCCGCGGGTGCCCTGCGGCTGAATCTTTCGTGGTATCGGCGTGCGGTCGGCGGCGCGGAACTGCTTGGCCGAGATCGAGCCGAGGTCGAGCATGGTGCGAAGCACGGTCCGGCGACGTGCTCGCGCCGCCTTCGGGTTCGTGACCGGGTCGTACCGGCTCGGGTCGGCGGGGAGACCGGCCAGCAAGGCAGCTTCCGCGAGCGTCAGGCGCTTCGCGTGGTGGCTGAAGTAGGTCAGCGACGCCTGGTCGACGCCGTAGGCACCGTTTCCGAAGTAGATCGTGTTCAGGTACGCGGTCAGGATCTTCTTCTTCGACCACTGCTGCTCGAGCTGCCAGGCGAGCGCGGCCTCACGGAGCTTCCGGCCGATCGAGCGTTGGTTCTTGATGTACCTGTTCTTGATGAACTGCTGCGTGATCGTCGAGCCGCCCTGGACGACGCTCTGCTTCGTGATGTCGGCCCACACCGCCCGCGCGATCGCTCGCATGTCGACGCCGCGGTGCTCGAAGTAGCGTCGGTCCTCGATCGCGACGATCGCCTGCTTCATCACCGGCGAGATGTCGTCGTAGTCGACGAGGACGCGGTTCTCGTTGCCGCGCAGCACGGCGAGGATGCGCTTGCCGGTGGAGTCGTAGATCTTCGTGTTGGCCTCCGTCGGCGCCCGTGACGGGTCGAGCTTCGGGATCTCGCCGGCGATTGCCGTGACGAGTCCGAACGTGAACGACGACAGCGCCAGGATGAAGAGGCCGAGGGTGAGGACCAGCAGGCGAAGCTTCCTGATTCTGCGCCTCTTCTTCGGCGCCGGCGATTCTCGGCGGCGGCGAAAACGCAAGATCCGGGGAGTGTAGTGTCGGCCGTCGGATGGGAGTGGCCGAGCTCACACGTAATGCGGTGGACGTCCTGCCTGAGGGCGCGCTCGAGCAGAAGCTCGCGCTCGGGCGGCCGCTGCGCGTCAAGCTCGGCATCGATCCGACGGGGCCGGACATCCACCTCGGGTTCGCCTCGGTATTGCGCCGGCTGGCGGCGTTTCAGGCCGAAGGACATACCGCGGTCCTGATCGTCGGCGACTACACCGCGCGCATCGGGGATCCATCGGGACGGTCAAAGGAACGGGAAGTGCTGCCCGACGAGGTGCTGGATGAGAACGCGAAGCTCTTCGCCGAACAGGCCTTCCGCATCCTGGATCGCGACCGGACAGAGATTCGCTTCAACGGCGAATGGCTGGGCAAGCTCGACTACGCAGAGCTCGTTCGGCTAACTCGGACAGGAACCGTCGCGAGACTGCTCGAGCGGGACGACTTCTCGAAGCGGTTCACGTCGCATGAGCCGATCTCGGTCTCCGAGCTGCTGTATCCGTTCGCACAAGGCTACGACTCGGTCGCGGTGCAAGCCGACATCGAAGTCGGCGGCACCGACCAGCTCTACAACCTGCTGATGGGCAGGGACGTAATGGAGCACTACGGCCTTGATCCGCAGGCGGTGATGACCTTCGAGCTCCTCGTCGGGACCGACGGCACCGAGAAGATGTCGAAGTCGTTCGGCAACTACATCGGCATCGACGAGCCCCCTGAGCAGATGTTCGGCAAGGTCATGTCGATCCCCGATTCCGCGCTGGACCAGTGGTGGCGGCTGACGCTCGACAGAGAGCAGCCCGGCGGCGATCCAATGTCGTCGAAGCTGGCGCTCGCTCGCGCGATCGTGAAGCTCTATCACGACGCCGACGCGGCGAAGACCGCCGAGGATCACTTCACGAGGGTCGTGCGCGAAGGGCAGGCACCGGACGACGTTCCCGAGATCGCTTTGCCGAACGGCGATCCGGTTCATCTACCGGCGCTTCTCGTCGAGCTCGGTGTCCCGTCGACGAGCGAGGCTAGACGGCTGATCACGCAGGGCGGCGTGCGCGTAAATGGCGCAGCCGTGCGCGAGCTCGACATCCCGCGGGCTACGCTGGAGGGGGCTCTTCTCCAAGCAGGAAAGCGGAGATTCGCCCGCTTGACAGCCTCCTAAGCGCTGGTACCATACGCGGGCTGCCCACCCGGGCGGTGTAGGAAAGTCCCTGTAACTCGACGATCGGAGCGCCCCAGGAACAACTGATACGAGCGCAAGTTCGGATCATTTGGGGCCTTCGGCGCGAGTCGGAGGCTTTTTTACGCCACGAGGGAGTAGCGACGGTCTTTGAAAACTCAACAGCGTGCGTGAAACGCCGAGACCTGA
>DASZCE010000124.1:0-4192 GCA_035943455.1 Gaiellaceae bacterium
GCTGGGACCTCGAACTCGATTCCATCGGGCGCTTCGACGCGGACGGGGTGCGAGTAGCCGAGCGCCAACTCGAGGGTCTTGCCGCGAAGCGTGGCGCGATAGCCGACGCCCTGGATCTCGAGCCGCTTCTGGAAGCCGCTCGTGACGCCCTCCACCATGTTTGCGATCAGCGAGCGGGTGAGGCCGTGCAGCGCGCGGTCGTCGCCGCGCTCCGTCGGCCTCGAGACGACGATCTCGCCGTCCGACTGCTCGAGCTTCATGCGCCGCGGCACGCGCTGGTTCAGCTCCCCGAGCGGCCCGTTCACGATCACGCGCCCAGGATCCAGCGAGACAGAAACGCCCGCCGGAATCTCAATTGGCTTTCTTCCGATTCTGCTCAATGCGTCTTCCCTAATTCACTGGCGGAAAATCGCAGATTTTTCGCCAATCGGTTTTCACCATACAAAGCAAATAACCTCGCCGCCGATGCCCTCGCGCTCGGCGGTCTTGCTCGTGACGAGACCCCTCGACGTCGACATGATCGCGGTCCCCATGCCGCCAAGGACCCGCGGCAGCCGGTCTTTGCGTGCGTACACGCGACGACCGGGCTTCGAGACCCGCTTCAGGTCCGTGAGAATCCGCTCGCGGCTGGGTCCGTACTTGAGCTCGACCACAAGCGTGTCATAGCTCTCGCCCTTCCGGACGGAGAAGCCTGTGATGTACCCCTCTTCCTGGAGGATGCGCGCGATCTCCTCCTTTTGACGGGAGGTCGGCATCTCGGTGCGCTCGTGGAGCGCCTTGTTGGCGTTCCTGATGCGGGTCAGCATGTCGGCGATCGGATCGGTCTGCATCAGTGCTCCTTCCAGGAATGCTGGGCGTGTATTGCTGGGAGGAGCACCATTACCAGCTCGATTTGGTCATGCCCGGGATCTCGCCGTTGTGCGCGAGCTCGCGGAGACAGATCCGGCAGAGGCCGAACTTCCGATAGACGGCGCGCGGGCGGCCGCACCGCCGGCAGCGCGAGTACTCCCGCACCGGGAAGCGCGGCGCCCGCTGCTGCTTGTTGACGAGCGACTTCTTAGCCAACTTGTCTCTCCTCGCTTGCAAAGGGAAGGCCGAGCGACCGGAGCAGCGCGAGTGCGTGCTCGTCGGTTTCGGCGGAGGTGGTGATCGCGACGTCCAGGCCTCGGATCCCGGCAATGTCGTCGTAGTCGATCTCCGGGAAGATGATCTGCTCGCGGATCCCGATCGAGTAGTTGCCGCGGCCGTCGAAGGACCGCGGGCTGAGGCCGCGGAAGTCGCGAATGCGCGGCAGCGCGATCGAGACGAGCCGATCGAGGAACTCGTACATCCGGTCGCCACGGAGCGTTACCCGCGCTCCGACCGGCATGCCCTCACGGATCTTGAAGCCGGCGATCGACTTGCGGGCCCGCCGCACCTGCGCGCGCTGTCCGGCGATCGTGGTCAGCTCCTCGATCGCGCCGTCGAGCGCCTTCGCGTCGGTCTTCGCCTCGCCGACGCCCATGTTGAGCGTGATCTTCTCGATCCGAGGGACCTGCATGATCGTGCTGAAGCCGAGTTCCTCCTTGAGCCGCTCGCGCGCCTCGTCCAGGTACCGCCGCTTCAAGCGCGGGACGTAGTCCGTACGTTCTTTCGTCGCCGTGGCCATTAGCAGTCAGCTCCCGAACAGATCGCGCGTGGGAGCGGCGAAAAGCCGCTCTGGGGAGGACGTACAGAGCGTTCGTAGCCGGAGGCTACGGGCGCGACTGAGGACGCAGCCAGAGCGAGCTTTGCAGCGCGCTGACAGGGGCGGGGCGAGCCGGCGGGGGTTGCGCGAATCACTTGTCGATCTCCTGGCCGCAGTCGGCGCGACGGCACACACGCACGCGCCGCCGCTGGCCCTTCTCCTCCTTGATCACGGTGCCGACGCGAGTTGGGCGGTTGCACACGGGGCAGACCAACATCACGTTCGAGACTGGGATCGGCGCCGCTTTTTCGATCACGCCGCCCGGCTGGATCTGCGGCGCACCCATTCGGCTCGGGTTTGCCATCGGCCTCGGGCGCGTGTGCCGCTTGATCACGTTCAGGTTCTCGACGATGACGCGGTCCTCCTTCGGACGCGCCTCGAGGATGCGGCCTTGCTTGCCGCGGTCCTTGCCGCTCAAAACCTGGACGAGATCGCCCTTCCTGACCTTCATCGTTTGCACTAGTAGCCGTCACCTCCCGTGGGGCTCGTGCTCGCCAGCCGTGTAAAGCCGCTCTGGCAAGAACGCAGGGCGCGTTCGTAGCCGAAGGCTATGGGCGCAACTGAGGACGCAGCCAGAGCGCGCTTTGCAGCGCCCTGGCGAGTGGGAGACAGGGCCGCCATCAAAGCACCTCCGGGGCGAGTGAGACGATCTTCATGAAATTCTTCTCGCGCAGCTCGCGGGCGACCGGGCCGAAGATGCGCGTGCCGCGTGGGTTGCTCTGCGCGTCGATGATCACTGCGGCGTTCTCGTCGAAGGCGATCGAGGTGCCGTCGTCGCGCCCGTACGGCTTTTTCGTGCGAACGACGACGGCGCGGACGACGTCTCCCTTGCGCACGGCGCCCTGCGGCGTCGCCGTCTTGACCGTTCCCACGATGACGTCGCCCACGCGCGCGTAGCGCCGGTGGGAGCCGCCGAGCACGCGGATGCAGAGCAGCTCGCGGGCGCCGGTGTTGTCGGCCACCCGAACTCTCGACTCCTGCTGGATCATGGACGGCCACCTCTCGCGGAGGCCGTGGTGACTAGCTGCGCAGGGCCGTGGCTGGCAAGGACGCAGGGAGCGCTCGTACCTGGGTGGTACGGACGCGACTGAGGACGCAGCCAGGCGCGTTCCTGCGCACCCCACGCGGTGCGGCCTCTGCGGGAGGGGGCCGTCGTCACTTCGCGGCCTCCACGACTTCGGCGAGGCGCCAGTGCTTGGTCTTCGACAGCGGCCGGGTCTCGACGATCCGAACGACGTCGCCCGCCTTCGCCTGGTTCTGCTCGTCGTGGGCGTGGAAGCGCTGCGAACGCCGGACGACCTTCTTGTACCGCGGATGTGACTTCACGACGTCGACGCGGACGACGATCGTCTTGTCCATCGCGGCGGAGACGACGACGCCTCGGCGCTCCTGCCGACGGCCACGCTGAGCCTCGGGCTTGGGAACCCGGGTGATCGGCTTGCGCTCGCCGGTCTGCTCGCGCTTCGGCTTGGGCCGCTGGCGACGTTCGGACCTGGCCAGGCGCTTCCTCTCGTTCCTTGCGGGCGCCGCCGGCGGCTCCTCGGTGACAGGCGCCTCGTCGCCCTCAGCGACCGGCTCGATGGGCGGCGCCGGCTCCGGCGTCGGCTCCGGACCCTCGGGCTCGGGCACGGGCGGGCCCGGCTCCTCGGGCGGAGCCTCGGGATCGGGCTCCGGCGGCGTCTCGGCGGAGGCTTCGGCCTCGACCGGCGTCTCCGGCGTCTCGTCGGTCTGCTCGTTCTGCTCTTCGTCTGCCATCTCTTAGCCTTCGTTTTCCCGCTCGTTGCGGACGGTGAGAATGCGCGCGATCTCGCGCTTCGCCAGCTTCAGCCGGGCCGGATTCTCGAGAGCGCCCGTCGCCGACTGAAAGCGCAGGTTGAAGAGCTCCTGGCGCCGGTCGGCCAACGCGCGCTCGAGCTCCTCGTCGGTCATGTCGCGGATCTGCCTAGCCCTCAAAGAGATTCGCCTCCCGCTTCACGAACTTCGTCTTCACCGGCAGCTTCGTCCCGGCGAGCCTCAGCGCCTCCTTGGCGAGCGGCTCCGGCACACCCGCGAGCTCGAACATCACACGCCCCGGCTTGACGACGGCGACCCAGTGCTCCGGTGCGCCCTTGCCCGAGCCCATTCGGGTCTCGGCGGGCTTCTGCGAAACCGCTTTGTCGGGAAAGACGTTGATCCACACCTTGCCGCCGCGCTTGATCTTTCGGGTCATGGCGATCCGAGCAGCCTCGATCTGGCGGTTGGTCACCCAGCCGTCCTCGAGCGCCTTGATTCCGAAGTCCCCGAACTGCACGCCCGTCTGGCCCTTGGAGACGCCGCGCCGGCGGCCTCGCTGGTACTTCCGGAACTTCGTCTTCTTCGGAAGGAGCATTCCCTAACCCTTCCCGCGCTTCTTGCCCTTCGGTCCCGACGCCTCCGCCGAGACGCCGCCGGAGCCCGATCCCGAGGCTCCGCCCGAGGAGCCGGGCC
>DASZCE010000125.1:0-1941 GCA_035943455.1 Gaiellaceae bacterium
GCGGCCTCGGCCGCCGCCGGCGGCGGCGCCGCGTAAAGGTCAACACGTACAAAGGGAGTATCCGTGTTTTGGCGACTCGTAACATCCCCAGTTTCCGAGCTGCCGTCACGGCGGCGCTGGAGCTGGGCACGGAGACCGGTCCCGAAGCCCTGTTCGGTCTCGATCTCGCCCGGCTGATCGGGCTTCTCGTCGGGCTTCTTGGCTGCCATCGTCGTCTCCTAGGTCGCAGTGGTCGGTAGAGCGGTGGTCAAAAGACCTTGTCGATGTTCATGAAGGCGGGGCCGAGGATCACCAAGAAAATCGACGGGAAGATGAAAAGCACGGTCGGGAACAGCATCTTGATCGGCGCCTTCATCGCCCGCTCTTCGGCGGCCGCCTGGCGGCGAAGCCGTGAGTCGGCGGCCTGGACACGGAGGATTCGGCCGAGCGACGTCCCGAGCTGATCCGCCTGGATGATCGCGCGCGTGAAGGACGAGAGCTCTGGGGCTTCGACGCGATCCGACATCCGCTTCAGCGCGTCCTGGCGGCTCTCGCCGATTCGCATCTCTCCCAGCGTGAGCCCGAACTCGTCGGCGAGCGGCCCGTCCATGTGCTCCGTGATCTTCGCGATCGCACCGTCGAACCCGAGGCCCGCCTCGACGCTCACGGCGAGGAGGTCGAGGGCGTCGGGGAGATCGGCGCGGATGCGCTCACGGGGGCTGCGTGCCTTGAGCGACACGAAGTAGTCGGGACCGAAGAAGCCCGCCGCGGCAAGCACGGCCGTGAAGAAGAGCCCCGTCGTCGAACCGGCCATCGAGCCGAAGACGATGCCCACGAGGGCTCCGCCGGCGGCGAGACCGCCCTTCGCCGCGAGGAACCCGACCGGACTGATCCTACGGCCGAGTCCTGCTCCGAGGAGCTTGAGCGAGATCGATTCCGTGCTCGTGCGCGGGTTCAGCTTCAGGACCCAGCGGGCCACCGACTCCCGCATCGGTTCCAGCGCCCGCTCGCGGAACCTCTTGACGTCCAGCGGTGACGCCACGCTGACGAAGCCGTAGCGGGAGGCGCGGCGGATCGACTGCTCCCGCTCGCGCGAGGGCAACGTCGCGATCTCGCCGACGAGGAAGATGGCGCCTGCGAGGCAGAGCAAGGCAAGGAAGAGCAGCATCATCAGTGAGCCTCCAGGTGGCATTGGTGGTGATCTGGGGCGCGAGATGGCAGCCAGGCAAGAACGCAGGGAGCGTTCGTATCCCAAGGCGATACGGACGCGACTGAGGACGCCGCCAGCCGCCGCCGGATCGCGTTCCAGAGCTCGCCGTATGTCGCCTGGAGGCTCACTACGTCACCCCTTGAACGAGACGATCCTTTTGAGCAACAGCGAGCCGATGGCCATCATCGAAAAGCCGAGGAACATCAGCTTGTGGCCCGCCGAGCTGTAGTAGAGCGGAGCCATGTAGTCCGAGTTCATGGCGGTGATCGCGGCAGCGATCACGAACGGCAGGCCGATGAGCACGTATGAGCCGGCCCGCCCCATCGCGGTCAGCGCGCGCACCTTGCGGGCGAACTGCTGGCGCTGGCGAACCGTGTCGGCGACCATGTCGATCAACCCGGCGAGGCTGCCGCCGACCTGACGCTGGATCGTCACGGCCGTGATCACGAACTCGAAGTTCTTCGAGCCGAGGCGCACCGCCATCTCCGACAGCGCCTCGTCGATCGGACGGCCGAGCTGCGCCTCCGTGAGCACCCGCTTGAGCTCCTTGCTCGCCGGCGGGCGGCCCTCGTCGACGACGGTCTGGAGGCCCTGCTTGAAGCTGTGGCCGGCCTTCAGCGCCGCGGCCAGGGTGATCAGCAGGTCAGGTAGCTGGTTCTCGAACGCCTTCATTCGCTGTCTGCCCTTGAACCAGATGACGCCGAACGGGATCGCGCCGCCGCCGCCCATCGCGGCGAGGACCATCATCGTCC
>DASZCE010000126.1:0-1617 GCA_035943455.1 Gaiellaceae bacterium
CCCTGACGGACTCCGGCGTCGCCCGCCTCACCGAGGCCGCCCCCGTCCATCCCCGGGGGGTGGCGAGCTGTTCGTCGCTCGGCTGAGCGAGCGGGAGCTTGTCAGCCCCTCAGGAAGGCTCTCGACAAGATCACCGTGGACTGCACGTTCGGCTGACCCCGCCGGGTCGAGAGCGAGCCATTCTGAGCCCAGCGATCGCTGGAAGTCGCTCGCAAACCTCGATTTCTAGGTGAGTTCCGCGACGACGAGGCGGTAGCCGACGTCGAGCTGCGAGAAGGTCAGCAGCGACGCGTAGCGGCGATGCCAGGAGCGATCAGCGAGGTCGCGCGCCAGCCGAGCGACACCGTCAGCGACGACGCGCTTGTCGAGCAAGGCGAAGGTCGACATATTGGCCCGCACGGCCTCGTCTAGGTACGCATCGGGTCGTCGCCAGTACGCGGCAGTGAAGCCGTCCGTGCAGTCGGCGGGTACCAGCACCGGCTCGACGGTGACGGCCGAGCGCGTCGAACTCGGCAAGCCGCGGGTAGCGTGACGTCGTCTCGCCGGCTAGGCCGGGGAAGTAGTCGTCGAGCCATCCAAAGCTGGCGTCGGGATCATGCGTGAAGAACACGGCGCGCCTCCGTGCCACGCGACGGATCTCCGCGAATGCGGCTGGCCGATCACGCCAATGGTGGGCAGTCAGAACCGCGAGCGCTGCGTCGACGCTCTTCGCCGGAAGCGGCAGCTTCTCGGCAGTGCCAAGGAGTGCCGGTGGGAGCGACGTGGGTCGCTGACGGATCATCGTCTCCGACGGCTCAACCGGGACGACCTGCAGGTCGGCCGGCTCGTATGAACCTAACCCGGCGCCGATGTTCACCACGGAAGCGGCGTCGCCGAGGGCCGTCCGAATCGCGTGCGCGATCCTCGGGTCGGCTCGGCGAGTTACCGCGTAGCCGGCGCCGATCTTGTCGTAGAGAACGCTCTCGATGCAGCGAGCCTAGTTCACGCTCGAGCGATAGGCATGCGGGCTGGGGTGACAGAGCGTTGGCCGATGTCGTCGTCGCGGGACGGCTCCCGCTACCGAGAGCGGAGCCACTGCTCGTTGCGCGGGACAGTCGCTGGGCAAGCGCCGCTGCGACCTCAGGTGAGGAGACCGCCGACGCTGAAGACGAGACGCGCGCCGAGCGCGGGCGGGTGAGACTTCTCGAGATTTAGGAGTTTCTCGCCGCCGACCGACCGTCTGGTGACGATCCGCCCCGAAAGGGACGATGAGCGTCCTTCGCCTCGGTGGGATGACGTCATGATGCGGAGGGGGTGGCTGCGAGCGGTCGCGGCGCGCCGCCGAAGCCAGACGGGCTGACTAAACACGTTTGCGCTGTTCTGCGTCACACGCTCAGCCGCGATGCGTAGAACGTGAGATCGAGGACGGCTACCGCGTCCGGGCAGCGGCACCGGTTTCCGGCCCGCTCACCAGTCAATGGCTAGCCTGGGCCGATGCGCGGGAGAGCCTGAACAGGAGGGAACGATGAGTGCAAAGAAGGCCACGCAGAAGTCCGCCAAGAGCACCACCGCGATCAACAAGGAGTCCAAGGGGTTCACGGACGAGGAACGAGCCGCGATGAAGGAGCGCGCCCAGGA
>DASZCE010000127.1:0-3533 GCA_035943455.1 Gaiellaceae bacterium
GCCGGACGAGCGCAGACCCGCCGTGAAATTGCGTATGACGGAAAGCCCTCGGTTCGCAACCGAGCAGATGTTCGGTTACCCCGTAATACGAAGCGGCGCCGAAAACCTGGCCGTGCGTCTTGGGTTGAGGGCCGCGCGGAGCGTGACCCGGAACTTGTAGCGCCCCGGACGAAAGCGGATCGAGAAGCGGACGATTCGCGACCGGTATGCCCGCACCGTAGCCCGCTGCCGAAACACCCGCCGATTCCCGCGCAAGAGCGCGGCGTCAACGAGCGCATCCTCCCGCGCATTCGCCACCATCGCGAGCGTGAGGCGCCGCGCCGGCAGGGTGCGAGTCCTCGGGAACCTCACCTTCGCGCCCTCGACGGTCGTCGAGTGCCGCCACGATCGCATCCGGCCGAGGCAGCGTCCCTTCGTCTCGGCGATCGTCGATTTCACGGTGTCGAACGACGGCCGACGCGACCCGTCGGCGCGGACCAGCCCCGCCTGCCAGCGATCCAGCTCGACCTCGTCGCGGAGCAGGAAGAAATAGAGAGAGCGAACCGACGCGTCGCACGCCAGGTATCGGATCGCGTCAGCGTAGATCCGAGCCTGGGACGCCTCGTCCGTCGGCCGGACCGTCTCGCGGCCCAGGTACGCGGTCTCGAGGCCGGGAAGCACCGCTACCTGCCATCCGAGCTCGTCGAGGCGAAGTGTCAGATCGCCTCGTGCACGACCCTCGGCGAAGGTCGGCTGGCCGGTGCCCTGAAACGCATCCCAGAAGGCTTGCTTCAGGCGGCCGAGGTTCGGCACACCCGCGTTCGGCCAGCGGTAGCCCTTCATCAGCGCGTCGCGGTCCTGATCCGGATACGGATGAAACGCCAGCTCATCCATGATCGGCTTCGTCCGGCCGCTTCTTCGGTAGATCCTGCCCAGGCTGGCGAGAAACCGGACCGGCGACGTAGAGACGTTCTCGAGAGCTTTCGGCTGGTCATTGCCGCGCGGTGAGAGTCCGAGCCCGATCACGCGAATCGACGGATCGACCGCCTTGAGCGTGTCGTACGCTGCCCCGAGCACGGAGAAGTACGAGGCTGCGGAGACGTTCTGCCCTGAGCGGCCGAACTGCGGCTGCCAGAAGCGAGGCTGATTCGGCTCGTTGCCGATGATGAAGTCTTTGACCGTCGGATAGGTACGCGCGAGCAGCGCAACGTATTCGGCGTACTTCCGAACCGCGTCGGGGTTCCGGTTGAACGTCCTCGCCTTCGACGGCGCCACTGAGAAGACGACGCGCACGCCGCGCAGCGTGGCGAGTGGGACAAAGAGATCGAGCCCGGCTTGCCGCTGGATCGTGGTCGGCTCGTCGGCCTCGAACGGCACCGAGACGCGGTTTTCCTGCATTCCCAGATCGCTGAGGCTGTCGAAGAACCACGACGACTGGTCTCCGTGGAAACCGAGGTCGTCGGCCACGCCGATCTGGAGGTCGGCCGACGCGTTCGCCGCCAGGGCGAGTGCCGCTGCAACGGACAAAACGAAGGCGCGGAGAAACGTCACGACAGCTTCACCTTCCCTCGGTTCGCCGTCGATGGGCCGCATCCCCCAAAAGGGTGAGTTGACTAGAGTGCGGCCAGCGAACGGAGGGAGCCATGGCGAAGCGGGTTGCGATCAATGGATTCGGACGGATCGGGCGGAACTTCTTCCGCGCCTATCTCAGGCGGGAGCCGGACTTCGAGGTCGTGGCGCTGAACGACCTTGCGTCGCCGGAGGTGCTCGCCCACATGCTCAAGTACGACTCCACGCACGGTGTCCTCGATGCCGAGGTCGGACACGGCGACGGTGAGCTGACGGTCGACGGCAAGACCGTCAAGGTCAGCTCCGAGCGGGACCCCACGGCGCTCCCGTGGCGGGAGCTCGGCGTCGACGTCGTGATCGAGTCCACCGGCCTCTTCACGGATCGGGAAGGGGCGGCGCAGCACCTCGAGGCGGGTGCGAGCAAGGTGGTGATCTCGGCGCCCGCGACCGATCCCGACATCACGGTCGTGCTCGGCGTCAACGACGACGCCTACGACCCGGACCAGCACCACATCATCTCGAACGCCTCCTGCACGACGAACTCGGTCGCGCCGATGGCGAAGATCCTGCTCGACGAGTTCGGGATCGAGTCCGGCTTCATGACGACGATCCACGCCTACACGACCGAGCAGCAGCTACAGGACCAGATTGCGCTCACACGCAAGGGAAAGCCCGACCTTCGCCGCATGCGTGCGGCCCCGCAGAACATCGTCCCCTCGACGACCGGCGCCGCAAAAGCGACGGCGCTCGTGATCCCCGAGCTGAAGGGGAAGCTCGACGGCCTGGCGATGCGTGTCCCCGTCCCCGATGGCAGCGTCACCGATCTCGTCTGCGTGCTGGACCGGGAGACCACCGTCGAGGAGGTCAACGATGCCTTCCGCACCGCCGCGGGCGACGACCACTGGTCGGGGATCATCGAGTACACGGACGCCGCGATCGTCTCCGCCGACATCGTTGGCAACCCGAACTCGCTGATCCTGGACGGCCTCTCGACGATGGCGAACGGGCGGATGGTCAAGGTGATCGGGTGGTACGACAACGAGTGGGGCTACAGCTGCCGGCTCGCGGACGTGGTCGAGAAGGTGGCGGCGTCCGTCGGCGCGCCGGTTGGCGCGTAGACCGAGGTCGGTCCGCGACGCCGACGTCGCGGGCAACCGAGTCCTCGTCCGCGCGGACCTGAACGTTCCGCTCGAGGGCGCGCACGTCGCCGACGACACCCGGATCCGCGCGGCGCTACCGACGCTGGAGCTGCTGCTCGGGCGGGAGGCGGCGGAGGTGGCCGTCTGCTCGCACCTGGGCCGCCCGAAGGGCTTCGACGCGGCGCTCTCGATGCGGCCCGTCGAGGAGCGGCTGCGAGAGCTGCTTCCCGCCGACCGTCTCGTCGTGCTCGAGAACACCCGCTTCGACCCGCGCGAGACGGAAAACGACGAGTCGTTCGCGCGCGAGCTCGCCGGCAACCGCGACCTGTTCGTCATCGACGCGTTCGGCTCCGCGCACCGGGCGCACGCTTCGACCGTCGGTGTAGCGCAGATCTTGCCCGCCTACGCCGGACTCCTGCTGGAGCGTGAGCTGGAGGAGCTCGGGAAGCTGCTCGGTGACGTCGAGCGGCCGTTCGTGCTCGTTTCCGGCGGTGCCAAGGTCGAGGACAAGCTCGGCGTGCTCCAGAATCTCGGCGGCAAGGCGGACGAGGTGCTCATCGGCGGAAAGATGGCGGAGGAGATGCGGAGCGAGAATCCGCTCGGCTTCGAGGTCGTGCTGCCGCAGGACGTGGTGGCCGGATCGACCTTCGCGCCCGACGCGGAGACGGCAATCCTGCCCTACGACGAGCTTCCCGACGGCTGGCTCGGGCTCGACATCGGGCCCGAAACGCGCGCGGAGTTCGGCGAACGCGTGCGACGTGCGAAGACGGTCTTCTGGAACGGGCCCATGGGCGTGTTCGAATGGCCGCCGTTCGCCAGCGGGACGAGGGCGGTGGCGGAGGCCGT
>DASZCE010000128.1:0-7857 GCA_035943455.1 Gaiellaceae bacterium
CTGTCATGTCGCGCGGGCGGTCTGGGTGCGTGCGCTCCCACCAACGCCGGCGTGGCATCCGGATCGCGGCCGCGAACGGCCAGTAGTCGCGCTTCGAAACTACGTGGATCGTCGCCCGCATCAGCGTCGCCTGGATCACCGTACGGCGCTCGAGGGCGCGCGTGAGCGCGTCGCGCTCGAAGCCCACGAGCCGTGTCCAGAGACCGATGTACATCGCCGGCGCGTACTGCGCCTGCAGCCCGGCCAGCCGCTCGAGCGCGCGTGGGATCGGCAGGCGCGCCCGCCGGAGAAGCAGTTGTCGGGCGAGCAGCGCGCGGTTGAGGTCGCGCTCGCTGAGTGTCGTCACGCTATCCGCGAACGTAACGTCCCGGCGCCGCCTCACCCGGAGGAAGCGACGGCGGCGGGACACGGTCGCCGGACCGCTCGGCCGCCCAGCCGGCCCAGTGCTCCCACCACGTACCGGCGTGTCGCTCAGCTCCCGCGAGCCACTCGTCGGCAGACGGCGGGCACTCTTCCCCCGTCGCGTACCAGCTCTTCGGGTTCCCGGGGGGGTTGACCATGCTGGCGATGTGCCCGCTGAAGCCGAGCACGTACAGCGACGGCCCCGAGACGAGCTGCGTCGTCCGGTACGTCGCGCGCCACGGCGCGATGTGGTCGTTGTCGGCGCCGAGCACGTAGAGCGGCGTCTCGATCGCTCCGATGTCGACGGGCGTTCCGTCGGCGACGAACGCCGCGGGCCGGGTGAGGAGGTTCTCGACGTAACAGGAGCGGAGGTACTGCGTGTGCATCGCGGCGGGAAGGCGAGTAGCGTCGTCGTTCCACGCGAGGATGTCGAACGCCGACGGACGGTTTCCGAGGTACCAGCCCGAGATGACGTAACGCCAAACGAGATCGTTCGCCCGCATCCACATGAACGGGCCAGCCAGCTCCGAGGGCTTCAGGTAGCCACGACGCGCCGTGCGACGCTCGATCTTCCGCACCGTCGCCTCGTCCGTGAAGACGCCGATGTCGCCCGGCTCCGAGAAGTCGACGAGCGCGTTCACGAGCGTCGCCCACCCGATCCGGCCCGCTTCGCCGCGCGCGGCGAGCACGGCCAGAGCGATCGCGGTCAGCGTGCCGCCGAGGCAGACGCCGAGGATGTTGACTCGCTTCGCGCCGGTGACCTCGGCCGCCCGATCGACCGCTTCGAGCCAGCCGAGCCTCAGGTAGTCGTCCATCGTCAGCCCCGCCATCGACGCGTCCGGATTGCGGTAGCTGATCGCGAAGACGGTGAACCCGCGGCGGACGGCGTGCTCGATGAACGACCGCCCGGGAGCCAGGTCGAGGACGTAGTACTTGTTGATCCAGGGCGGGCTGTAGACGATCGGCTCCGTGAACACGGTCTCCGTCTGCGGCTCGTACGCGATCAGCTCGATCAGCTCGTTTCGCAGCACGACGCGACCCGGCGTGGCCGCAAGGTCGCGGCCGAGCTCGAGCGCCTCGCGGTCGACCTGGCTCGGGAGGCCGCCGTTCCGCGCGACGTCGCGGACGAAGTTCGAGAAGCCGCGGGCGAGGTTTAGCCCCCCGGTGTCGACGACCTCCTTGACGACCGTCGGATTGAGCCATGGGAGGTTGGTCGGCGCTGCGGCGTCGAGCCAGAGATCGAGGAGGAAGCGTGCCTTGCGATGTGTCGCCTCGGGGAGCTCCGCACGGTCGAGGAGCCGGCGGGCCGAGCGCGCCCCAGCCAGGTACGTGCCGAGGGTCAGTCGCAGAAACGGATTCGCCGACCAGGCGCGGTCGGCGAAGCGCGGGTCGTCCTCGAGCGCTTCTGCTTCAGCGCCGAGTGCCACGCGCGCCGCGTCGAGCGCGACCCCGGCCTCGTCGGCCGCGAGCGAGGCGGCCTCGCGCACGAGCTCCTGTGGCCGTCCGGCAAGCGCGAGCACGCCTCTCGCGAACGCCGTCGTCAGTGAGGCCGGATCGATCCCGCTCAGCCGGAGGCCGTAGGCGCCGTCCGCGGGGTGGCCGTTTGCTTGATTCACCAAGCGGATGCTATGGTCGCCGGACCGACGGCGTCAAGCCATGACGGATCTCGGCGATTTCATCCGGATGCAGCGGCAGCTCTCTCACATGTCGCTGCGTCAGCTAGCCGAGCTCTCCGATGTCTCGAACGCCTACTTGAGCCAGCTCGAGCGAGGTCTCTACCAGCCCTCGGCCCAGGTGTTGAAGAACCTTGCGAGCGCGCTCGAGCTCTCGGCCGAGGAGCTCTACCGCCGCGCGGGCCTGCTCGACGAGGATGGCGATTCGCCTCCGGTTGTCTCGGTCGAGGAGGCGATTCGGCTCGACGAGAGGCTGACGCCCGAACAGAAGGAAGCGCTGATCGGCGTCTATCGCGGGTTTGCCTCGTCTTGACAAACTAAGCACTCGCTTGGTTTACTGAGCAAACCGCAATCGACCCGGAGGAGCACCTTGAGCGCTTCGTTCCCAAACTCCGCCGCCGAGGCCACGACCAAGGCGGTCACCGCCGTTCAGAAGGCGCAGGCGGCAGCCGTAACGGCCAGCTTCGAGCTGGCGGATGAGCTGCTCGAGCAGCAGCGAGTCGCCACGCTCGCCCTGCTCGACGCGTTCGCGGCAGCGAGCGCGGCGCCCCGCAAGGGCTAGGAGCCCGGACACGAGGCTCGGCTTCGACCCGGTCGCCGGGCCTCGCTTGACATTCTCTCCAGCATAAGTTAGACCTGAATCCCCTCTCAGGTTTTCCCCGGTTGCAAGGAGGCAGGTCAATGAAGCGGAGATGGGCATGGTTGCTCGCGGCGGGAGTCGCAGTCACCGTCCTCGCTGGAATCGGCGGCGCAGTCGCCGAGCAGAGTCAGGCTCGCGAAGAGAGCCACACGGTCAAGGTCGGCATCGTCTACTCGAGGACCGGACTGCTGGCGTCGTACGGTGCGCAGTACATCCAGGGCCTGCGATTTGGTCTCCAGTATCTGACCAAGGGCACGAACCGGGTCGCCGGCCACAAGATCGAGATCACCGCCGTCGACGACGGCACCGATCCGGCAAAGGCGGTCTCGGCCGCGCGCGACCTGATCGGGCGCGGGTACAAGATCATCGGCGGCAGCACCTCGTCGGGGGTTGCCCTCCAGGTCGCGCCGCTCGCTGAGCAGAACCGCGTGCTCTTCATCTCCGGACCCGCCGCCACCGACGCCGTCACAGGAGTCAACCGGTACACGTTCCGGTCGGGCCGCCAGAACACACAGGACGTCATTACCGCGCGCGAGATCCTCGGACGCTCGACGGGTCGCAAGATCCTCGTCTTCGCGCAAGACTCGGCGTTCGGCCAGGGGAACGTCGCAGCGGTTCGCCAGTACCTGGGCGGACGTGGGCATATCGTCAGCTCGATCCTCGTCCCGCTCTCCGCGCAGGACTTCACGCCGTACGCGCAGCGAGTGAAGCAGGCCGATCCCGACCTGCTCTTCGTCGCCTGGGCGGGTACGACCGCGCCGGCGATGTGGCGCGCACTCGAGCAGCAGGGCGTGACGCGGCGCAAGATCGCGACGGGGCTCGACCAGCGCAACACGTGGTCGCTCTATCCCGCAGGAATCCAGCTCCTGTCGCACTACGTCGCGGAGGCGCCGAGGACCAAGATCAACGACTGGCTTCGGAAGACCATGAAGCGGCGCAACCAGGTTCCGGATCTCTTCACGCCGGACGGCTTTGTTGCCGCGCAGATGATCGTCCGCGCCGTTTCGAAGGGCGGTGGCAGCGACGTGAACCGGATGATCGCGGCGCTGGAGGGCTGGAAATTCAACGCCCCGAAGGGCCAGCAGCAGATCCGGAAGGCCGACCACGCAATGCTGCAACCCATGTTCCACGTGCGGATCCGGACGGTCGGCGGGAAGCGGCGGGCGGTGCCGGTGAGGGCCTTCGGCATGCGCCGGACCGCGCCCGCTGTCACGCCCTTCAAGAGCTAGGGCCGATCCTTGGGCGAGGCGCCCCCCATCCTCGCCACCCGCAGCCTCGGGCTCGACATCGGCGGCGCCACCATCGTCGCCGATGTCGACCTCGAGGTCCGGGAGGGCGAGTTCCTCGGGATCATCGGGCCGAACGGCGCCGGCAAGACGTCGCTCTTCAACCTGCTCTCCGGCCTGTACCGGCCGACCGCAGGCGAGATCGAGCTCGGCGGCCGGACGATCACGAACGAGCCGCCGTTCCGACGGACACGCGCGGGTCTCGGCCGCACATTTCAGATCTCGAGCGTCTTCCCGTTGCTCCCGGTGCTCGAGAACGCCCGGCTTGCGGCGGAAGCGGCGCTCGGGGGGACGCTTCGGATCTGGCGGCGGGCGTCGTGGATGCGCGAGGCACTCGACCGAGCCCGCTGGGCGCTCAAGCGCGTCGGGCTCGATCAGCGGCGGGAGGTCCTCGCCGGGTCGCTCTCCCACGGTGACAAGCGCAAGCTCGAGCTCGCGATGCTGCTCTCCGGCGATCCGGGCGTCGTGCTACTCGACGAGCCGATGGCCGGCGTCAGCCTCGAGGACGTCGGCGGTCTCGTCTCGTTGATCCAGTCGATCCAGCAGGACGAGGGCAAGACGGTGCTCATGGTCGAGCACCACATCGAGGTCGTCACCGGCGTGGCCGAGCGGATCGCGGTCATGCACCACGGCCGGATGCTCGCAGTCGACACGCCCGAACGCGTGATGGCGAACGAGACCGTCCAGAGGGCCTACGTCGGAGAGGCCCTATGAAGGGGCTCCTGGAGGTCGAGGGCCTGGACGTGTTCCTCGGCGGCTCGCATGTCCTCAAAGGAGTCTCGTTTGCCGTTCTCGAAGGCGGCGTGACGGCATTGCTCGGCCGAAACGGGGTGGGAAAGACGACGACGATCCGCGCGATCATGGGTCTCTCAGACCGCCACGGGCGGATCCGCCTTGGCGACGCGGACCTCACGCGGGAACGGACCGACAGGATCGTCAGGCGGGGCGTCGGCTACGTGCCGGAGGACCGCGACGTCTTCACGACGCTCACGGTCGCGGAGAATCTCCGGCTGGCCGAGCGGAACGGCTCGGCGCGTTACGACCTCGTCTACGACCTCTTCCCCGAGCTTCGCCAGCGCGGCGGGCAGCGGGCAGGCACGCTCTCCGGAGGCCAGCAACAGATGCTCGCGATTGCGCGGGCCTTGCTGAACGAGAACCGGCTGCTGCTCATCGACGAGCCCACGAAGGGGCTCGCGCCGCTGCTCGTGACCGAGGTCGCGAAGGCGTTGGAGAAGGCTGCCGAGATCACGACCGTGCTTCTCGTCGAGCAGAACCTCGGCGTCGTCCACCGCATCGCCGACCAGGTGGTTGTGCTGGACGTCGGCCGGGTCGTCCACACCGGGCCGGCGAAGGAGTTTCTCGCCAACCCGGGGCTCGTTCACCGCTACCTGGGTGTCTCGGGAGCCGAGGCCGCATGAGACATCGCTTGCGATGTCTCCTTCAGGTCGCGCGGGCGCTGCCCGTGCGACCGTCTGAACCGACCGGTCGATCCGATGAACATCCGGAAGGACGGCCGTGAGCACCTGGGTTCTCCTGACGATCACGGGGCTCGGCCTGGGGGCGATGTACTTCCTGATTGCCTCGGGACTGTCGTTGATCTACGGCCTCATGGGCGTGCTCAACTTCGCCCACGGCGCCTTCATCACCGTGGGGGCGTACGCGAGCTGGTATGCCCAAGGCAAGCTCGGCGGGATCGACTCGGTCCCGCTCCGCTTCGTCGTCGCGGCGATCGTCGGCCTGGCCGTCGGCGGCATGATCGCGATCCTCACCGAGCTCGTTCTCATCCGCCCGCTGTACCAGCGCCACATCGAGCAGGTGCTCGTCACCGTGGGGCTCGGCCTCGCGCTCACCGCCCTCGTCGCCGGGATCTGGACACAGACCCAGCAGGTGTACCTGACGCCGACATGGCTGACGGAGACGACGGGCGTCTTCGGCGCGAGCATCCCGAACGACCGCTTCGTGGAGATCGCCGCCGCCGTCGTCGTCCTCGTCGGACTTCTCGCCTTCTTCCGCTACACCCGCTACGGGCTGATCGTCCGGGCCGGCGTCGAGAACCGCGCGATGGTGATGGCACTCGGAATCGACGTCCGAAAGGCCTTCACGCTCGTCTTCGCCCTGGGCGGGCTGGCGGCAGCGCTCGCCGGGATCCTCTCGGGCGTCTACTTCGGCGGTATCGACCCGGCGCGAGGAACGCACCTCCTGATCTACGCCTTCATCGTCGTCGTCATCGGCGGACTCGGCTCGATCCTCGGGTCCGCGGCGGCGGCCGTGATCGTCGGGCTCACGCAGCAGTACGCGAACTACTACGCGTCCTCGGGCGTTGGTGACATCGCCGTCATCCTGCTGTTGGCCGCCGTCCTGCTCGTTCGGCCCGGCGGGCTCTCGGGGGCGGTGGCGGCGCATTGATTCTCGCCAGACGAATCGCCTCGATCGTCGTCCCGGTCGCGGTGTTCGGGCTGCTCGCCTTCGTGCCGAAGCTTTCCGTCGACATCCCGCGCGTCTTCGACGGGCCGCTCGACACGCCGGGCACCCTGCAGATCCTCGCCCTCTGCCTGCTGTTCGGCGGCGTCGCGATGAGCTACGACCTGCTCTTCGGCTACACGGGCCTGCTCTCGTTCGGCCACGCCCTCTATTTCGCGATCGGCGTCTACCTGACGGCGATCGGGCTCTCGAAGTGGGAGTGGTCGCTCGCGAAGACGCTGCTCGTCGTCGCCCTCGTCGGCCTCGTCACGCCGCTCGTGCTCGGGACGATCAGCCTTCGCGTCGGCGGCATTGCGTTCGCGATGGTCACGCTCGCCTTCGCGCAGGCGGGGACCGTGATCGTCGCGAAGAACCCGGACGGTCTCACCGGCGCGGAGGAAGGAGTCTTCCTCAACGTCGATCCCCTGCCCAATTTCTTCGTCGGCGTCTTCAACATGAAGAACCTCTACTGGCTCGCACTGGCATACGCGGCCGCGGTCTTCTTCATCGTCAGGTGGGTGACGGAATCGTCGCCGGGGCGCGTCTGGCAGGCGATCCGTGAAAACGAGCTCCGCGTCCAGGTGCTCGGTCTCAGGCCGTTCTCGTACAAGCTGACGGCTTTCGTCATCGCCTCGTTCCTCGCGACGGCCGGCGGCGTCGTCTACGTGATCGTGATCGGCGGCGCGACGCCCGAGGTCGCCTCGGCAAACTTCACGCTCTCGCTGCTGATCATGGTCGTCCTCGGGGGCGCCGGCTTGCGCTGGGGCGCGCTCCTCGGAGGAATCCTCTACACGTTCCTCGACCAGCGCCTGCCCGCCCTTGCGAGCTCCGAGCAGGTGCAGGACCTGCCCTCGATCTTCCGGACGCCGCTCTCGGAGCCGCTGTTCGTACTGGGCACGCTCTTCATCCTGCTCGTCTTCTTCCTGCCCGGCGGGATCGCCGGAGTCGGGCGGCGTGGTCGCCGCCGCGGGCTGCGGCTGCTCGACGAGGCGGTGCGGCCCGAGGGCGCGCGCGGCGGTGTGGCCGAGGAAGCGGAGGCGCAGGTATGAGCTTGCTGACGTCGCCGGGGCGGCGCTGGCAAAGGAGGCAAGCCCGCGGCGCGCAAGCGCGACGCGTCCTAGAGTCACGATACGCGCCGCGGCGAAGGAGGCCGGTGGCGTGAGGACGATCCTGCGGGCGCGGAACCGTGATCTGGAGCTGGCGTACGAGGTGGTCGGTGACGGGCCACCGCTCCTGCTGATCCAGGGCCTCGGCTACGGCGGACGCGGGTGGGGCCCTACGCTCGATCTGCTTGCGGAGGACTTCACCGTCGTCGCCTTCGACAACCGCGGCTTCGGCGCCAGCGACGTGCCTCCCGGGCCGTACAGCGTGCGAGAGCTCGCCGAAGATGCCCGGG
>DASZCE010000129.1:0-9329 GCA_035943455.1 Gaiellaceae bacterium
TCATCTTCAGCTCGCCGGCTTCCTCCAGCGCCCGACGCGCGGACTGCTCCTGGCTGAAGAGCCTCGCTCGGTCGAGAGCCAGCTCCGCGAGCGACCCGAGCGTTCGCAGGGTCGCAAGCTCCTCCTCGCCGAAGAACGGCGAGTGTCGGCTCGTCCAGACCGAGAGCGAGCCTTCCGGGAGCTCGAGCTCGAGCACCTCGCTGTCCTCCATGTCGCGTGCCTCCTGAGAACGGTACGAGCCGACGATCTGCCCGGAGGCGTCGCGGAGCTCCACGGCACGCGCCCCGACGATGCCGAGCATGGGCGGGAGGACACCTGAGGTCACCTCGTCTGGCGTCTCGGCTCGCATCAGCCCAGCGATCGCCTCCTGCGCCCGCTTGACCTCGGGACGCCGCCAACGCTGTCGCAGGGCCTGCGGAGGTGCAACGCCGAGAATGAATCCGCCTCCGCTGAGCGCCGCGAGAATGCCGATCGCGAGCGAGAGCGGAGAGTTCTCGCTCGCGCCCAGCCCGGCGAGGAGGAGGGCCGCGGTCAAGAGGGCGGCGGCGGCAGCGAGAAATCGCATCCGGCGATGCGCAAGGCGCGGTTGGCGGTAACCCGCCCGCCAGAGGCGAACCGCCGCGATGATCGAGAGGACGCTCCAGTGGAAGAGGAACGCGACCAGGTAGGCGACGAAGCCGTTGGACCAGGCCTCGTCCTCTTGCGGAACGCTCGGCAGCGCGAACGACCACAGGAGCAGGACGATCGTCATCAGGCCGACGAAGCGCTCCAGGCCCCGTGGAGCCCTTTCGAACGCGGTCGTGAACTTGTAGAGGAGGTACGGAAAGAGGACGAGCAACGCGAGCTCGAGCTTGGTGAGCGAGTCCCGTTGCACGCTCTCGGGAAGCCGGCCCGCGAGCACCACCAGACCGATGGCACCGAACGCGGCGGCTGCCCAGATCGCGGGACCACCGCGGGTCCTGCGCCACTGCAGGAAAGCGCCGATCGCCAGGATCGTGTAGAGCCCAGCGTTGATCCAATTTATTGTCTGTACCGCCGCAGACACTGGGCCTGACCCTCTCGCAGTGTAGGCAATGCTTTGGATGAATAGGCAGACTTTCTCGATGGCTTGGCGTTTTCGTCGGAGGAGAAAGCTGCTCCCGGGAGTGACGCTCAACATCGGCAAACGCGGCGGCAGCCTCAGCTTCGGCCCGCGCGGAGCGAAGGTGAACGTCGGTCGCCGCGGCGTCATGGGAACCGTCACGCTGCTCGGTACAGGCCTCTCGTACGCGAAGCGCCTACGGCGCAGGTGAGTTGAGGGCCACGATCACCGCCGCCTGCATCCAGGCCGAGCCTGTCGTGCTCGACCGCGACGCAACGGTGGAGAAGCTCGCGCACCTGACGGCCGAAGCTGCCGCCAACGGCGCGACACTCGTCGTGTTTCCCGAAGCTTTCGTCCCGGTGTATCCATCGTCGCTCTGGGCGAAAGCCCTCGCCGGCTGGTCCTCGCCGGCAGCGAAAGCGGCGTTCGCCGAGATCGCCCGGGAGGCGGTCGCGGTACCCGGGCCCGAAACCGATCGGATCGGCGCGGTTGCTCGCGAGCACAGCGTCGTGATCGCGACCGGCGTGACCGAGATCGAGCCGGATCGTCCGGGCACGCTCTACAACACGCTGCTCGTCCACGATGCCGACGGCCGCCTCGTGCTCAAGCACCGGAAGCTCGTGCCGACGAACCACGAGCGCCTGATCTGGGGCCAGGGCGACGGCAACGGCTTGCACGCGGTTGCGACCGCGGTTGGCCGCGTTGGTGGACTGATCTGCTGGGAGAACTACATGCCGCTCGCGCGCTTCGCGCTCTACGACTCGGGCCTCCAGGTGTATCTCGCACCCACGGCCGACGACGACGCGGCCTGGCAGGCGACGCTCGTCCACATCGCCCGCGAGGCCCGCGCATACGTCGTCAGCCCGTGTCACTTCCAGCGAACCTCCGCGTACCCGGATGATTTTTCGCTTCGCGGCGAGCTCGCGGGCGTCGACGTCATGGGCCGCGGCGGGAGCGCGATTCTCGGCCCTGACGGCGGCTATCTCGCGGGCCCGCTCTACGACCAGGAGGGGATTCTCTATGCGGAGCTCGATCTCGGCAGGCTCCTGGAGGAACGCCAGCGGTTCGACGCCGCCGGCCACTACCACCGTCCCGACGTTTTCCGCCTGAAGGTTCGCGCCAACCGCAACTAGACTAGGACCGTGGTCGAGATCATCTTCTTGATGCTCGTCCTCAAGCTCCCGATCCTGTACCTGATCGGCGTGGTCTGGTGGGCGGTCAGGGCCGAGCCGCCCCCGCCCGAGCCGGCGGTGCTGCCCGTCGTGAACGACGACGCGCCCGCGGCGCCGTTCCGCCGTACGAGGCCGCGCCGGCCGCTCCGCGGAGGACCGCATGAACGTGGGGCGCAGCGCCGCGGCGCGAAAGTGCCGATTCGATGAGCACCGTTCCTCCTGCTGCGCGCGACCGGCCGGCGGAGACCGTCGCAGGGTTCTTTGCCGCATTGGCGATGGTCGGCGGTGCGATCGCTATCGTCGAGCGCCCGGTCTTGATCGGCGTCGCCTCGATCTTCATCGGCTTCCTGGCCGCGGCGATGGCTGACCGAAATCGGCGCCTCGCCGCCGTAGGAGTGACGATCGCCGCACTCGGTTTCCTCGGCGGCATGATCGTCAGCGTGATCGGCTCGAGGCCACTCTGGTAAGGGGCCGCTGGAGGGGGAGACGCCCCTGCTAGAAAGAACTGAGCAACATGGCTGACGTCGACGGACTCAACACGGGCTATGCCCGAGCGCTTCTCGACGACTATCTGGAGAACCCGGAGGCGGTTCCCTCCGAATGGCGCGCGCTGTTCGAGAGCGGCGACAGCGAGCTGCTTACGCAGCATCCGGGCGTGGCGCGACTACTCGAGCTGCTTCGCGCCGCGGAGAACGGCGGGACGGCGCCGGTCGTCGAGGCTCCCCCCGAGGTCCCCGCTGCGGCCCCATCGCCAGCCGCCGTCGATGAGACGCTGCTCGCCGGAGTCGCCGCGGCGATGGCGCTCGTCAAGGCGTACCGGACCCACGGCCACCTCGGCGCGCGTCTCGACCCGCTCGGCTCCGAGCCTGTGGGCGATCCGGCCCTCGAGCCCGAGCGCCTCGTTCCGCCCCTGACTCCCGACCTCCAGCAAAAGATCCCGGCGCGACTGCTGCGCGTGTACTTCCGCGGCGAGACGCTGGCCGACGTCCTGCCTCAGCTCCAGGAGACCTACTCGGGCACGAGCGCCTACGAGATCGAGCACATCTCCGACCACCACGAGCGCGTCTGGCTCCGCAAGGCGATCGAGGGAGGCGCGTACCGTACACCTCTGTCGGCCGACGAGAAGCGTCTCCTCCTTGTCCGCCTGACCGAGGTCGAAGGTCTCGAGCGGTACCTTCGGCGCTCGTTCCTCGGCCAGAAGTCGTTCTCGATCGAGGGGCTCGACGCGCTCGTTCCCATGCTCGACACCGCGATCGAGCTGGCGGCGGAGGGCGGCGCACACGACGTCGTCATCGGCATGGCACACCGCGGCAGGCTGAACGTTCTTGCGCATGTGCTCGGCCGGCCCTACGAGTCGATCATCCGGGAGTTCGAGGGAGAACGAACGCTGGAGGCGCTGTCGCAGCGCGCCGGCGCAAGCGGGGACGTCAAGTACCACCTTGGCGCCCAGGGGCGCAGGAAGACGGCGGCGGGCGAGGTCACCGTCTCGCTGGCGGCGAACCCGAGCCACCTCGAGGCCGTCGACCCCGTGGTCGAGGGTTTGTCACGCAGCGAGCAGACCGACCGGTCGACGCGGGACGGCGCTTTCGACGCTCGGATCGCGCTGCCCATCCTCATCCACGGCGACGCCTCTTTCCCGGCCCAGGGCGTCGTCGCGGAGACCCTCAACCTGCAAGGCCTCGGAGGCTATTCGACCGGCGGGACCCTGCACATCATCGCTAACAACCAGGTCGGGTTCACGACCGATCCGGCCGACGGGCGCTCGACGCGCTACTCGAGCGACCTCGCCAAGGGGTTCGACGTGCCGATCATCCACGTCAACGCGGACGATCCCGAAGCCGCCGTCTCGGCGATCCGGCTCGCGCTCGCCTTCCGCCGGCGCTTCGGGCATGACGTCGTCGTCGATCTCGTCGGCTACCGCCGCCACGGCCACAACGAAGGGGACGAGCCCGCTTACACCCAGCCACTGATGGTCGAGCGGATCCACGAACATCCGAGCGCGCGCGAGCAATACGCCGCCAGGCTGGTCGCGGAGGGCGTCATCGCCCAGGAAGAGGCGGACGAGCTCGTCGCCGCGGTCGAGCGCACGCTGCGGCAGGCGCACGAGGCGCTCAAGGCAACGCTGGGGAGGCCCGTCGCCGCACCGAGCGAGCGCACGCCTCCGACGAACGGCTCGGACGTGATCACGTCGGTTCCGGCCGAACGGCTACGAGAGTTGAACGAGGAGCTGCTCCGGACGCCCGAGCACTTCACCGTTCACCCCAAGCTGAAGCGCCAGCTCGACCGGCGGCTAACCACGATCGACGAGGGTGAGATCGATTGGGGCCAGGCCGAGGCTCTCGCCTTCTCGACGCTGCTCGTCGAAGGCATCCCGATCCGTTTCACCGGCCAGGACACCGAGCGTGGGACGTTCTCCCACCGGCACCTCGTGCTGCACGACGCGCGCACAGGCGAGCAGGTCACGCCGATGAAGAACCTCTCCGACGCGCAGGCCTCCTTCGAGGTCTACAACTCGCCGCTCTCGGAGTACGCGGCGCTCGGGTTCGAGTACGGCTACTCGGTCGGCGCGCCGGAGACGCTCGTGATCTGGGAAGCCCAGTTCGGCGATTTCGTCAACGGCGCGCAGATCGTCGTCGACCAGTTCCTCGTCTCGGGGCTTTCAAAGTGGTCACAGACGTCGAGGCTTACGCTCCTGCTCCCCCACGGCTATGAGGGAAACGGCCCCGAGCACTCCAGCGCTCGGCTCGAGCGCTTCCTCCAGCTCGCGGCGCAGGAGAACATCCGGATCGCCAACCCGAGCACTTCGGCACAGTACTTCCATCTGCTCAGGCGCCAAGCGCTCGATCCCAGCGCGCGCCCGCTCGTCGTGATGACGCCGAAGGGGCTGCTTCGGCTTCGGGAGGCGGCCGGCCAACTGCAGCGGCTGAGCGACGGCCGCTTCGAGCTCGTGATCGACGACGACGTCGACCGCGCGCAGGTACGGACACTCGTCTTCACCTCCGGGAAGGTCTATTACGACATCGCGGGGCATGCCGAGCGTGATGGCCGCCCGGACATCGCCATCGCGCGGATCGAGCAGCTCTATCCCTTCCCGCTCGAGCCCACCGCGTCGCTGATTGCGTCGTACCCGGCGCTCGAAGAGGTTGTCTGGGCGCAGGAGGAGCCGCAGAACATGGGCGCCTGGCGTGCCATCCGGCACCGGCTCGAGGAAGCGATCGCGGGCCGCGTGCCGCTGCGCTACGTCGGCCGCCCCTGGCGGGCGAGTCCGAGCGAGGGATATCCGACGGCGCACCTGCAGGAGCAGGAGCGCATCGTCCGAGACGTCCTAGCCGCGGCCTGATCGACGAGCCGCGCGTGCGCGGCGGGCCTGCGTTCTCAGCGCCCGGGCGACGCTCGGCGCGTGCTTGCGGACCTCGCCGTAGATCCGCTTCCGATGCCGCTTCGGGATTCGGCGCCAGAGGTCCCAGGCCGTCATCACCAGGCCGAGGGTTCCCATCCGTCGGGTGAGCAGATAGCGGGCGCGCGGCACGCGGCGGATGCTAGTCGTCGTCGCCGTCAGCACGACGGGGCTTCTGTCTCAGCCGACGTAACCCCGGTCCGGTACCCGGCGCGTCGTCTCGGCGCCGAAGACAACGTCGGCCAGCATGCGCTGTCTCGGGTCACGTGCGCTTCGTGACGCCGGCGCCTCGGCCGCTACGAAGGCTTCTTCGGGCCCGGGAGGTGAGCCGAGCGGCCGGGCGCGTGCGGCGACCCCTTTTCCTTTCCGTGCTTCTGCTCGTGCTCCTCGCCGTCCTCGGCTTCGTCCGTCGTCTCGGCCTTCTCGTTCTTCTCCTTCTTCTCCTTCTTGGGCTTCTTGGGCTTCTTTGCCTTCTTCGCCTTTTTGGGGTGCTTCTCGTGCGGGCCGTCTTCGTCGTCAGCCGATGGAGGCTCGGGACCGCCCACGACGACCCTCGGGGGCTCCGGCGGAGGCGAAGGCCGAGGCGGCCGAGGCGATGGCGGTGTCGGCTCCGGTGCGGGCTCTTTCGTCTTCGGCGGAGGGGACGGAGTTGCGACGGTAGGCGACGGCTGCGGTTCGGGAGCGCGGACCACGATTCGCCGGTAGGTACCCGGCGCGGCGGGGCGCGGCTTCGGTTTCGTCTTCTCGGCACGCTCCGCCGCGAGCGCACGCTCGACGGTCGGCGACACGCGAACGACGACGTTCTTCGCCGGCTTCGCAGGATGCGGCGCCCGGACGGGAGGAATCGATTCCTGACGGGCGACCACCCGTCCCGGGACGTTGAGCAGGCCTGCTAACGCTGTTCCCAGCAGCAGGCCTGTCAAGACGTGGACGAAAGTCGGCCTCATGCTCCTCCCCTCAACCGCCGACAACCTGTTTCGAAGGAGGTATCGGAAGCGAACCGGGGTGTCTTGAGGGGAAGCTGAATTGGGGAGTTTCAAGCTCAAACTCGTCGTCTACTTCTCGGTCATCTCGCTGTTGCCGTTCGCAGCGGCGTTCAGCGGGCTCGAAGCGGTCACGGACCGAAATGAAACGCGGCGGGTGGACGGGATCCTCGAGACAGGGGTTCGCGCCGGCCTCTCGCATTTCGCGGACGAGCTCAGCGATGCACAGCGGCGCGCAGCCGAGCTCGCCGCGAGTCCGGCCTTCCAGCGTGCGCTTGCGCGTCGTGACCGTGGCGCGATCGGCCGCATGCTTTCCGGCCGGCCGGACCTCCGCGTGGAAACCGGCCGCGATCTCGTGCTCGGCGCGATCGTGAAGCCCGCGGTCGAGCGGACGGTGGTCGTCAAGGGAAGCCGGGGTCCGATCGGTCGTGTCGTCGCAGGCCTACCGGTCGATGACGCGCTAGCCGAGCGCGTCCGGCGGAGCGCCGGGATCGGACGTGGCGGACATGTGGCGTTCGTGCGCGGCGGCTGGATCACGGCCGGCAGCGGCATGCTCGAGGGGCGCGTCGGCGTTCCGACCGATCCCAATCGCGTGACCCTCGGCGGGCGCGCATTCCGGGCGCTCGCCTCCGAGCCGCTCCCCGACGAGACCGACCTGCGCCTGCTCGTTCTCGCGCCGCAAGCGCGTATCGACGAGTCCACGGACTGGGCGCAGTCTCGGATCTTCTTCGCGATGCTGATCGTGCTCGTGCTCATCGCGGTCGTCGCCTACCTCGAGGGGCGGTCGATCGTTCGCAACGTCGCGCAGGTCGCCGACGCAGCCCGCGGCATCGCGCGCGGCCGCCTCGGCGATCGTGTCGGCGTACGCGGCCGCGACGAGTTTGCGTCGCTGGCCCGCGCCTTCAACGAGATGGCCGACCAGCTCGAGGCCCGCCTCCGCGAGCTGGAGGAGGAACGTCGGCGGGTGCGGGAGACGACGCTCCGCTTCGGCGAGGCGCTCGCCGCCACGCACGACCTCGACCAGCTCCTACCGGTGATCGTGGAGTCGGCCGTCGAGACGACTGGCGCGTCACGCGGGCAGCTGGTCGACGACGGTGACGTGCTGATCGAGGTCGGCGACAAGCCCGGCCGCATGCGCCTCGAGTTTCCGCTCGTTGCGGGCCGCGAGAAGTTCGGGTCGCTGATCCTCTCAGGCGACGACTTCAAGTCCGAGCAGCGGGAGAGCGCCGGCTGGCTGGTCGGGCACGCCGTCATTGCTCTCAGCAACGCGCAGCGTCACCAGACCGTCGAGCAGCAGGCGCTCGTCGACGGGCTCACGGGGCTCGCGAACCGCCGGTTGTGCACGGCCGCGCTCGAGAAGGAGCTCGCGCGTGCGCAACGGTTCGGGGAGCCGCTCGCGCTGGTGCTGACGGACATCGACGATTTCAAGCGAATCAACGACCGCTGGGGGCATCCCACGGGCGACCAGGTGCTCAGGGTGTTCGCGGACACCCTGCGCGGCAGCGTCCGGGGGATCGACCTCGCGGGGCGCTGGGGCGGCGAGGAGTTCGCCCTGCTTCTGCCCGGGACGGATTTGGACGGCGGCCGCGAGCTGGCCGAGCGCGTGCGCCGGAAGCTGGTGCGGAAGAAGTTCTTCGCTCCGGACGGCGAGCGCATCCGGGTCACGGCGAGCTTCGGAGTCGCCGCGTTTCCGGACGTGACGACGCAGGACGAGCTTGTCGCGGCGTCCGACGAAGCCCTCTACGACGCGAAGCGCTCCGGGAAAAATCGGGTCGCGGTTGCCGCCTTGGTAGACGTAAACGCGCCGCTCTAGCCAGTGAGGACGTTAGAATCGGCCGCCGAAAAGTCCTCGAGCAATTGGGAGACGATGTCAGTCGAGACACCATCACTGTTTGCGAGCGTCATTCAGGATCACCTCGAGCTGAAGCGCAAGAACGCCGAGCTCGAGGGCGATATGCCGATCGACACCTACCGTGTCGAGGATCCCTTCGAGAATCATCCTCTCTTCAAGACCGAGGAGCAGGCCCGGATCGAGGACACCCTCGACGGCCATCCCGGCACGGCGACCGTCGAGGCCGTCCTGACCGAAGAGGAGAGTGTCACCGACGACGACGGTCTTTGGGGGCGCTCTCGCGATTTCGACTGGGGCGACTGAGCCAGGAAGAACCCGCCAGTCCCGTCGGGTGAAGGCGGCCGGGTTTCGCCGACCGCGGACGGGGTAGGCTCCCTCGCAGCCGAAGAGCTAGAAAAGGGAGCCGCTATGAGAAAGGTACTCGGCCTCGTGGGACTCGGGGCCGCACTGACGTACTTCTTCGACCCCGCTCAGGGTCGCCGGCGACGGGCGATGGCGCGGGACCGCGTCGCCGCCTTTTTCCGCCGACGAGCCCGCGAAAGTGGCCGGCTCGGCCGTTCGGCGGCCGCGCAGGCTGAGGGACTCGCGCAGAAGGCCAAGCACATCCAGGAGGAGCCCAAGCCGCAGCCGGACGACGTCACGCTCACGCGCAAGGTCGAGACGGAGATCTTCCGCGACGCTGAGATCCCGAAGGGCCAGATCAACGTCAATGCCGAGAACGGGAAGATCTACCTGCGCGGTGAGGTCGAAAAACCGGAGCTGATCAAGGATCTCGAGAAGCGTGCGAGAAAGGTCCAGGGCGTCCAGGACGTGGAGAACCTCCCCCACCTGCCTGGCACCGAGG
>DASZCE010000130.1:0-5121 GCA_035943455.1 Gaiellaceae bacterium
GCGCACCAGGGAGCCCACCGACGAGTCGCGCGCAGCCGGCGATGTATCCGGCAAGCCAGCCGTTGACCCATGCGCCGGCGACCGCAGCCTGCGGAAGCACGTGATCGAGACCGGCGGTGAGCAACGCCAGGCCGAAACACGGAGCGACGACCGGCGCCACGAGCGCGTTGCTTGCGATCGCGTAGACCGGGATCGAGCCGAACTGGAGCACCAGGATCGGGGCGGTCGCAAGGCCGCATGCTCCGGACACGGCGACGATCCCGGCGAGGAGGCGCGGCACCGGATAGCCCTTGAGGGCCCGCTCCAGCCTCGGCACGGCGACGAAGATCGAAGCCACGGCGGCGAACGAGAGCTGGAACCCCGGTTCGAGGAGGCTGTACGGCGTCCAGGCCAAGAGCACTGCGGCGCCAAGGAGGAGGAAGTACCACCGGTCGCTCGGCCGCGACGCGAGCCAAGCGAGTGAGGCGAGCATGCCGGCGACGCCGGCTCTAACGACGGACGGCTGCCACCCGACAGCGAGCACGTATACGCCGATCGCCGCGAGCGCACCCACCTCCGCCAGGAGCCGCGAGATCCCGAGCAGCCAGGCGACGAGCAGCACGCCGCCGGCGATGAACGCGACGTTCTGGCCGCTCACCGCGAGGAGGTGATACAGCCCGGACGCTTGGAAGCGGTGGCGGAGCTCCTGGTGCAGACCTTCCTCTTCCCCAAGCACGAGCCCGGCGAGGACCGCGCGGCGCTCTCCCGATAGGCCGGGTGCGATCGAGTCGGCGAGCCGTCGGCGAATCCGGTCGGCGAGACCGGCGATCCCGCCTCGGTGGCCGACAGCATTCCAGTCTCGTCCGCGGGCGACGACATGCACGCCTCGGCGACGCAGCACCGCCCGCTCGTCGAAGCCGTCGCGTGGCCCTCGCGGTGCCCGCAGCTCGACAACCGTCTCGATGACCGCGCCCTGTGGAGGTGCCCGCCCCAGGGGAAGCTCGAGGAGCACGGCTTCGCGGACGTCGACGCCCCGAAACCGCTTGACGCGTGCCGGAGCGCGAAGGTTGAACGGCGTCCGCCGCGCCGGGCCCGTGATCTCCAGGAGCGCAGGGCCCACCTCGCCGATGCGCGGCGCGAGAACACTGCGGTCGAGCGCCTCGAGCCGCACGCTGCCCCACCACAAGCCGGCGAGCGCGAGGGCGACGCTGAGCGCGGCGATCCGCCGCCGCTCGTCTTCGACCGGGACGGTGGCGATCGCCGCACCGACGGCGAGCGCGAGCGTCCAGCTGGACGGCGCTCGCGCCGCGAGCGATCCGGCGAGTCCAAGGCAAAGCGCGCCGACGAGCACGTGCGGCGTGAACCGTTCGAGGAACGGCACGTTCATGGCGCCACGAGCTCGCGGAGCTGCTCCAGCCGCGCCGGCCCGATGCCTGGAATCGCGTCGAGGTCGTCGACGGAGCTGAACGCCCCGTGCTCCTCGCGGTAGTCGATGATCTTCTGCGCCGTCACCGGCCCAACGCCGGGCAGCTCGTCCAACTGTTCGAGCGTCGCCGTGTTGAGATGAACGGGGCCGGCGGCAGCGGCGGGCGCGTCCGTAGCCGACCCGCCCGCCGTCGCGGGTGGTGCCCGGCGCGGGACAACCACCTGCGTCCCGTCCGAAACGGGCGCAGCCAGATTGACGAGGCTCAGGTCCGCTCGTCGCGTCGCCCCGCCGGCACGGCGGAGTGCGTCCGCGATGCGGCTTCCGTTCGCGAGGCGGTAGAGGCCCGGCCGCCTGACGGCGCCGACGACATGCACGACAAGCCGCGGCGGTGGCTCCGCGCGCAGCTCTCCCGCGGCCTGCGCGGCGGTCGACCGCCCCTCGTCGGCAGAGCCTGCGCTCGACAGGTAGCGACCCGCAAGGAACAGCGCCGTGATCAACAGGAGCGCGCCGGCGAGTGCGCGCCCGCGTGAGAGCGCGGAGAGGTCCATGTCGCCGAGGTTGGCGACGAAATCGTCACCTGTGGGAGACGGATCGGTGCCGAATGTGTGCCAAACGGATGTGACACGTATGGCGCCGGTGGCGTATACCGAGTGCGTGAGCGATCAACCGACCGCGCACCGAAGCTTCGCCTCCACCGCCGAGGACCACCTCGACGACGTCTACCGCTATCTGCTGTACGTGACCGCAAACCCAGCCACAGCCGAAGACCTCACGTCTGAGACGTTCGAGCGGGCGCTCAGGCGCTGGTCGCACTTCGACCCGAGTCGGGGAAGCGCGCAGACCTGGCTCTGCCAGCTCGCTCGCAGCGCGGCACTCGACCATTTCCGCGCCGAGGCACGACGCCGGCGCCGCGAGCAACGACTTGCGGAGCCTGACCACGGCGCCGAAACGGAGCTTCCCGACGACTACGGCCCCGTCCTCCGGCAGGCGCTCAGGACGCTCTCGGGCGCCGAACGAGAGGTGATCGCACTTCGCATCGTGCTCGAGCTGGACACCCGAGAGACCGCGCGCATCCTCGGGATCTCCCCCTCGGCCTGCACCACGCGGCTTAGCCGGGCACTCGAGAAGCTCGAGCAGAAAGTGAGGCCACGACTTGTCGCCTGAGCTCACCGCCGCCCTTCGCAACGAGACCCCGGCTGCCCCCGGCGAGCTCCGCGAGCGGGTCGCCCTGATCGCTGCCGCTCCGCCACCGCCTCGGCGCCGAACGATCTCGCTCCGCCGCACCTTGCTCTTCGGCGCGCCGGCGGCGGCAGTCGCGTCGCTGATGGTTGCCGTCGTCGTTGGAACGATCACGTCTTCCAGTCCGTCCGCCCCTCTGACCGGGCAATTTGCGCGCGAGCTCTCAGAAGACGCCGCGACCGGACACCCAGTCCAACCGCTCGATCGAACGTTGGCGCCGACTCGCGCCGCCGCCGTCCCCGCACCTACGCGCGGCCGCGCGCAGGACGTCCACACCAGCCTCCGCGTCCTCGTCGACGACCCGGACGGGCTCTCTGCCGCGACGCAGCGGGCGCTCCGCACCACTCGCCGGCTGGGCGGCTACATCGTTACCGTCAGCTACGGCACGCCCGAACCGGCCGAGGGGACCGCGAGCCTCCGCCTCCGCGTCCCCGTCTCACGCATGCAGGCCGCGGTCGTCAGCTTCAGCGACCTCGGCCGCATCCTCACCCAGCAGACGCAGATCACCGACCTCCAGCAGCGGCTCGACGAGCTCACGCGCGAGCTGCGACGCGCGCGTGGGAACAAGGCCAGGACGCAAGCGCTCCGCCGAGAGCGCATCGCGATTAACCGCCAGGCCGCCTACGCCACGGTCGACCTCGACCTCACGACGCACGAGCCCGAGAAGAAAGCAACCCCGCCCGGCCGCCTCGACCGTGCCGTCGACGACGCGGCGGGCGTCCTCACCGCGGAGCTCGCGATCGGCGCCTACCTCCTGATCGTCGCCAGCCCGTTTCTCGTACTCCTCATCGCTGCCTACGCCGGCAGCCGCGCGTACCGGCGCTATGCCGATCAGCGCCTGCTCGAGCGGGCGTAGCGTCCGGTCCCGAGCTGCTCGAAGATCTCCCGGAGCTGCTCCTCGGATCCGACGAACGCCGAGACGACGTCCGGGTCGAACTGACGGCCGCTCTCCCGCATGAGCTCCTGACCGGCCTGCTCCCAGGACCGCGCTTGCCGGTAGGGACGGTCGCTCGTGATCGCGTCCAGAGCGTCGGCAAGCGCGAAGACGCGAGCGCCTAGCGGGATCTCCGGCCCGACGAAGCCATCGGGATAACCGGTCCCGTCCCACCGTTCGTGATGGGAGCGAACGACTCGTAGCCCCTCCCCGTGGAGGAACGCGACGGCGCCCAGCACCTGCTCGCCGAGCACCGTGTGCGTCCGCATCAACCGCTCCTCCGCCTCCGAGAGCGGCTTCGGCTTCTGGAGGATCTGATCCGGGATCCCGATCTTCCCGACGTCGTGGAGGAGGAAGCCGTACTCGGTGCTGGGATCGTCGAGCAGCCGCTCGTCGACCCCGCGGGCGAGCTCGACCGCGTACCGCAGCACCCGCTGTGAGTGCGCTCGCGTCCCGACGTCCTTCGATTCCAAGGCGCTCGCGAGCGCGGTTACCGTCTCGCGGTAGGCGCTTTGGATGAGCGCCCGCTGTCCCCGTTCGATCTCGAGCAGGTGACGGAGGTCGCGCGCGTAGAGCAGCAGCTGCTCTTCTGGATCTCCCGTCCGCGGTGCGATCGGGACCGGAACGCCGTACTTCTTCCCTGCCAGCCGCTCGGTTGCCGCGAGCAGCTGGAGCGGGCTGAACGGCTTGCGGAGGAAGACATCGGCGCCGGCTTCGGCCGCAGCCTGCTCGGTCCCACCGTCCGATCCGGTCAGGAGGACGACGCCGAGGCCGTCATTCGCGTGGTCGGCCTTCAGCCGGCGGCAGAACTCGAGCCCGTCCATCCCCGGCATGCGGACGTCGAGGACGAGCACGTCCGGCTGAAACGCGCGAATCGCGCGCTCCGCCGCCGCCGCGCTATCTGCCTCCTCGACGTCGATGTCGAAGACCTCGAACGTCGTCCGGAGAAGCGTTCGCAGCGCCGCATCGTCATCTACGAGCAGGACCCGGATCCCGACCCTCCTGATAGGACTCGAGAGCCGTTATCGGCCCGCGCGGCCTACCCCTTTAGCCGGCGCGGCCTACCCCTTTCGGGTGAATCCCTACCGGGTGACGATGTTGACGAGCTTGCGCGGGACGACGATCGTCTGCCGGATCTCGCCGCCGTCGAGGAAGCTCTGCACGCGCGGCGAGGCCTTCGCGCGCTCGATCAGCTCGTCCTCGGCCAGGTGGGACGGAACCTCCAGCCGGTCGCGGACGCGGCCGTTGACCTGAACGACGAGCTCGAACGTCTCCCGCTCGAGCATCGCCTCGTCCGCGACGGGCCACGGCTGCTCCCACAGCCGCTCGTGGCCGAGCAGCCGCCAGAGCTCCTCCGTCACATGCGGGGCGTACGGCTGCAGCAGCGACACCGCCGTCTCGGCCGCGAAGCGCGCGCCGGGCGCCGCGGTATCGCGCGACAGCTCGTTGGTCAGCTCCATCACCGCCGCGATCGCAGTGTTGAACGCGAAGCGTCTGCCGATGTCGTCCGTCACCTTCGCGATCGTCTCGTGCGCCTTCCGGA
>DASZCE010000131.1:0-3355 GCA_035943455.1 Gaiellaceae bacterium
GTGTCAGGTGACTTGCGTCAGGCGGGCGAGAGCCTCGTCCCGCGGCGATGCCACACCGCTGCCAAGCCCATACCGACGGCGATCGCGAAGAGGAACGCGACGCCGAAGCCGGTGACGCTGTAGGCATTGACGTCGATGGTCCGGTTACCGTCGCTGACGACCGGAGTCGGGTGGCCACTCTGCTCGAGGAGTCCGAGGGCCCGCATCTTGCCCTCGCTCAACCCCAGCTCCATGGGCTGCCTGGTCTGGCTCACGTACGGGCTCTGTGGAAACGATCGGTCGTCCAGGCTCTTCATCCCACTCTGCTCGAGCAGACCGAGCGCCCGGATCTTGCCCTCGCTCAGCCCTAGCTCCATGGGTTGCCGGGTCTGGCTCTGGAGCACGTATGGCGACGGCTCCGCCTTGGCCATCGCAGGGACGGTCGCGACGACTGCCAGTCCCAGCGCGACCAAACCGGCGATGTGTCTCTTCCTGCGCCTCATGAGTCTCTCCTTCCTTGTGGGTTCCCTCTCATGCACCCAAGCTAGGAAGCAGCGCCCGGCGTGTCGTTGGCCGGCGCGACGGATGGAGTGTCAAGCCCGTGACACCGATACCCTTACGACGACGCGGGCGGTTAGCTCAGTTGGGAGAGCACCTGCCTTACAAGCAGGGGGTCGCTGGTTCGAGCCCGGCACCGCCCACTCGCGATCGAAATCCGCTTCGGCTCTGTCAAAGCATGACGACTCCCCGATTGGGTCGCCTATTGCCGCGACTTCGGCTTTAAGATCGCCTATGCGGCGAAGATCACGGCCGGTCAACGGATTTTGCGAGACGTGGCACACCCTTTTCGCCGGCGCCTCGCCGCCTCGGGCCGGTTCGCTATGCCGGGCGTCGCCCGGTCGACGTCCTCACATCCGGGCATCGGGAGGTGGAATCGTTGTGAAGGTCGTACAGTTGCGGGCTAACGTCTTCCAGGTGACCGTGACGGGGCCGGAGCTTTCGGCGCTGATCGCGGCAGGGCGTCTCGCAGCGGACATGATGCGCGGAGACCCCGCAGCACCGCGCGAGGCGCTGGATCTCCTGGAGCGTGTGCTGCGAGACTACGACCACGCCCTGGCGCGCTTCCAGAAAGAGGACGGGCGCCCGCGGCGCCCGTCCTGAGGCCCGCCGCTGCGGCTACTCAGACGGGGGCTGCCAGCTGCTCCCGTACGTGTGCCGCAATCTGGTCGAACTCGCGCTTGAACTCGTCGTAGTCGTACTCGCGCGCGTTTAGATACGTACTCCAGCCCATGGTGTGCTTCGCCATGAAGGCAGCCTCGAGCAACTCCTCTTCAGTCGCGCCAAAGAGCTTGGCCGCTTCCGTGTGGAAGTACGCGCAGTACTTGCAGCGTGTGGCGCCCGAGACAGCTAGCCCGATGAGCTCCTTGTACTTGTTGGGGATCGCCGTCTCACCGAGCTGGAAGTTCTTGAAGGTCGTCCATTCGCTCTCGAGGACGATGTCCGGCAGTTCGTCGAAGAAGCTCGGGACGATACCGAGTGTCTCACGGATGTCGCCCTCGACGTCCGCTCTCGACATACAGCCTCCTTTCGGTGGAGAAGTTGGGACGAGCCTCACGGGTGATCGTAACCTCCGGTCTCACACACGCTCCACTGGAGCGCCGTGGAGACGCCTACATGAGCGTCCATCGCGGGGCGAGTCGCAGCAGCTCCGACGGCACTTGCCCAAGGCTGCGTCTGCGAACATATGTTCGTGTCGAGTGAGGCGACGGTTCTCCACGCTGACGTCGACGCGTTCTTCGCGGCCGTCGAGCAGCGAGATGACCCTCGCCTTCGCGGCCGCCCCGTAATCGTCGGCGGCGGCGTTGTCCTGGCCGCGAGCTACGAGGCAAAGGCACACGGTGTCCGCACCGCAATGGGTCTGGCCTCCGCGCGTCGCCTCTGCAGACAGGCGATCGTCGTGCGGCCGCGCATGTCGGCGTATGCGCAAGCGAGCAAGGCTCTCTATCGAGTGTTCGAGGATACGACGCCGCTCGTCGAGGCAATGTCGATCGACGAGGCGTTCCTCGATGTTCGCGGGCTCAAACGCCTGGCCGGGACGCCCTGGGAGATCGCGCTCCGGCTGCGACGGGAGGTGCGGGAGCGAGTCGGACTGCCGATCTCCGTCGGCATCGCGAGAACGAAGCATCTGGCGAAGGTCGCGAGCGGGGTGGCCAAGCCCGACGGCGTGCTCGAGGTGCCGCCCGATGACGAGCTCGCGTTTCTCCACCGGCTGCCGGTCGAGCGGCTCTGGGGTGTCGGGCCGGTGACGGCTGCAAGGCTCCACCGCCTCGGGATCAAGACGGTAGGTCAGGTCGCCGAGCTCGCGGAGACGGCGCTCGTGTCGCTGCTGGGTCGGGCGTCGGGTCGACACCTCTACGCCCTTGCCCACAACCGCGATACGCGCCGGGTCGATGTCCGCCGCCGCCGGCGCTCGATGGGCGCCCAGCGTGCGCTCGGCCGGTCGCCCACGTCGCTCGACGACGTCGACGCGACGGTCATCGCGCTCGTCGACCGCGTCACCCGCCGACTGCGGCAGGCTGGGCGGGTTGGCCGGACTGTCGTGCTGCGGTTGCGCTTCGACGACTTCTCGCGCGCGACCCGTTCACGCACCCTGCTCCAGCCGACCGCGAACACTGAGGCGATCCTCACCACGGCGAGAGGGCTGCTGACCGTCGCCGTGCCGATGATCGAACGGAAGGGCATTACCCTCGTTGGAGTCGCAATCAGCAACCTCGACGACGGCCGCGCAATCCAGCTCGCGCTGCCGCTCGACGGCCCCGATTCCGGCGCGCTCGACGCCGCGCTCGATGAGGTCCGCCGCCGGTTCGGATCGGCCGCGATCACGAGAGCCGTCCTCCTCGACCGTGGGCAGGGAGTGGCGATGCCGCTCCTCCCCGATTGAAGCCACGCTTGCGCGCCGAACATATGTTCGCTTTCATCTGAAAGGTGCAACTTGCGCTCGATTCGCTCGACCGGCTGGTGGACACGCTCGAAGAGCGCGGACCGATGTCGGCGGTCGAGGCGGCCCGTTCGCTGTTTGCCACCTCCTCGATCTCCGACGGATTGGCCTGCTCGCTCCTCGCCGAGGTCACGGCCGGCGACAGCCGGGTCGTCTGCGCCGGCGCCACCGTCTCGCTCGCCGGACGAGCCGACCCCTTGCTGGAGGAGGCCGAGTTCGTCGTCTTCGACCTGGAGACCACTGGGCTCTCGGCCGTACGCAACCAGATCTGCGAGCTCGGGGCCGTTCGGGTACGGGCCCTCGAGCCGGTCGACTCGTTTCAATCGCTCGTGAATCCGCACGTAGCGCTGCCCGAACCCGTTGCTCGCCTGACAGGGC
>DASZCE010000132.1:0-3563 GCA_035943455.1 Gaiellaceae bacterium
CGAGCGGGAACGGCAGCGACGCGAGGCCCAGAAGGCAACGACGCCAGGCCGAGATCGACATGGCGAGGCTTCCTCCGTAGATAATTCAGGCTAATGGTTGTGATTAGCGCGGCGGTGGTAGACTCGCCGCGTGGGCGCGAACCCCTCGTTCGACGTGCTCGTCATCGGGTCGGGCGCCTCCGGCCTCGCCGCCGCCGTCTCAGCAGAGCGCGCGGGCGTGCGTGTCGCGCTGGCGACGAAGGGCGCCCTTCAGTCCTGTAACTCGGCCAAGGCGCAGGGGGGGATCCAGGCGGCGTTCGGCGAGGACGACTCGCCCGAGATCCACGCCGAGGACGTCTGGCGGTCGTCCCACGAGACGGCCGACCGCCGGCTCGTGGCCATCTTGACCGGCGAAGCGCCCTCGGCGATCCACTGGCTCGAGGGGTTTGGAGTCGAGTTCACGCGCGAGAACGGTGGCTATCGCCTGGCCCGTTGCGGCGGCGCCTCGCGAAAGCGCTTGCTGCAGGTGGGGGACCGAACGGGGCTTGCGATCACGACCGCGCTCCGTCAGGCGTTCGAGGCGTGGTCCGGCACCGCTTTTCCGAAGTCGCCGCTGAGCGAGCTCGAGCGAATCGAAAGTGGCTGGAGGGCGCGCTGTGGTGACCACGTGATCGAGGCGGGTACGGTCGTCCTCGCCGCCGGCGGCCGGTGCTTTCGGGAGGCGACTGAGCGCGGCGAGCTCTCGACGAACCACCCGGGGGCCACGGGCGAGGTGACCCAGATCGCGATCCAGCTCGGCGCCGACTCGCGCGACCTCGACGCGCTGCAGTACCACCCGAACGGCGGGGCGTGGCCGCCGACGATGCAGGGATACTCGATCCCGGAGACCACGCGCGCCTACGGCGCGGTCCTCTTGAATGCCGATGGCGAAGAGTTCACGGATCCGCTCGGGCCGCGCGACGAGGTCTCACAGGCGATCTTCGACGAGGTCGAGAAGGGAAGGGGCGTCGAGACGGAAGACGGCCGGCCCGCGGTGTATCTGGACACGACTCGGATCGCCGAGGCGGACGCGGAGGTGTCGCTGCCGTACATGCTCCGGCGCTATCGCGCCGGCGGCATCGACCCGCTCGCCGAGCCGATTCTCACCTATCCCGTTCTCCACTACCAGAACGGCGGCTTGGTGATCGACGAGCAGGGTGAGACGACGGTCGAAGGTCTCTACGCCGCGGGCGAGATCGCCGGCGGCACCCACGGGCGCAACCGGATGATGGGGAACAGCCTTCTGGAGTGCACTGTTTTTGGACGACGAGCGGGGCGTGCGGCGGCGGAGAAGGCGGCGGCATGAGCACCGTCGAGCTCGACATTCAGCGTGCCGTCGAGGATGCCGCAGCGCATCTCTACGTCTGGGCGCTGAAGGACATCCCTCAAGACCTGCGAGATGCGCTGGCAGGTGCCGCCGAGAGGGAAACCTCGGTCACCGGTCAGCGCGTCCTCAACACCATCCTCCGCAACGTTCAAGTTGCGGAGGATGAGCGGAACCTGGTCTGCCAGGACACGGGCATCGCCGTCTACTACTGCCGCGTCGGCGAGCACTTCCCGCTTCACCCGGCACGGATCTACCAGGCCCTCTACGACGGGACGATGCGCGCGACCCTCGACCATCCGCTGCGCTCGAACACCGTTCACACGCTGACACGCGAGAACACAGGGCCGAACGTCGGCTACCGCGTGCCGATCGTCCACTGGGACTTCGTGGCCGACTGGGACGGGCTCGACGTCAAGTGCGTGCCCAAGGGCTCCGGCTCGGAGAACATGAGCTTCCTGAAGATGTGCGTCCCCGCCGACGGCGTGAAGGGGATCAAGCAGTTCGTGCTGGAGTCGATCGTCGGCGCCGGCGGGAAGCCGTGTCCGCCGGGGATCGTCGGCGTCGGCATCGGCGGCTCAGCCGACTACGCCATGCACCTCGCGAAGGAGGCGATCGCGCGGCCCGTGGGCACCCGCAACGAGGATCCGCTCGTCGCCCAGCTCGAGGAGGAGCTCACGGAGCTGCTGAACGAGACCGGCATCGGGCCGATGGGGCTCGGCGGCGACGTCACCGTGCTCCATTGCCACGTCGAGCACGCCGACACCCACATGACCCTCAATCCAGTGGCGGTCAATTACCAGTGCTGGGCCGCGCGACGCGCGACCGCACACATCGCCGCCGACGGCTCGACGGAGTTCGACCGGGAGGCTTAGCGCCGTCGTGGCAGAGCACAGGCTGACCTTCCCGGCCTCGGAAGAGGACATCCGCAAGCTCCGCGCCGGCGATCTCGTCACCGTCGACGGACACATCATCGGGATCCGGGACCGCTCACATATCCGGATCTTCGACGAGGGTCACGAGCCGCCGATGGATCTCAGCGGGGCGTTTCTGCTGCATACCGCGCCCGGCGTCCGCAAGCTCGGCCCCGGCCGCTACGAGAAGGTCTGCATCGGCACGACGACGAGCGCGCGGATGGTCCGCTTCACCGAGGGGCTCGGCCGCGACTACGGCGTTCGCGCCATCGCTGGCAAGGGCGGACTGCCCGACGACGCGATCGAGCCGATGCGGCGGTACGGCATGGTCTACTTCGCGATCGTCGGCGGCGCCGCGGCGCTCGAGACGACGCAGATCGAGGAGATCGAGGAGGTCGCCTGGGAGGAGCTGATGCCGGAGTGCCTCTGGCGCTTCCGCGTCAAGGACTTCGGGCCGCTCTGGGTCGGGATCGACTCGCACGGCAACTCGCTCTTCCACGACGTCCAGGAAGCGGCGCAGCACCGACTGGAGGACATCCTTGCTCGACTTTGAGCCGCGCAACGGCGGACTGACCCATGTGCTCGACAAGGGCCTCGGCCCACGCGCCTGGGAGGACGTGCTCGAGACCTCCGGCGCGTACATCGACGTCGTCAAGCTCGGCTGGGGAACGGCGTACGTCACGCCCAACCTCCACCGGAAGCTCGAGATCCTCCGAGGCAAGCGGGTCGTCATCGGCGGCACCTTCTTCGAGGCGGTCTGGGCGAGCGGCCAGGTCGACGAGTACAAGCGCTGGCTGCGTGAGCTCGGCCTTACCCACATCGAGGTCTCCGACGGCGCGATCGAGATCCCCCGCGAGCAGAAGCTGGAACTGATCGCAGACCTCGCCCGCGACTTCACCGTCCTTTCGGAGGTGGGCTCGAAGGATGCGGACGTCAACTACGCGCCGTACCTGTGGGTCGAGTGGATCAAGGAGGAGCTCGAGGCCGGCGCCTGGAAGGTGATCACCGAGGCCCGCGAAGGTGGGACCGCCGGGATCTTCCGGCCGACGGGCGAGATGCGGACCGGCCTGATCGACGAGATCGTCCACGATGTCCAGCCCGACGACCTGATCTTCGAGGCCCCGACCAAGGCGGCTCAAGCCTGGTTCGTGAAGGAGTTCGGGCCCGAGGTCAACCTCGGGAACATCCCGCCGGACGAAGTGATCCCGCTCGAGACGCTGCGCCTCGGGCTGCGCGCCGACACGCTCAAGGAGGTGCTGCTTGGCGACGAGCGCGCTCCGACTGCCTAACCTCGATTTCGAGGCCAT
>DASZCE010000133.1:0-3274 GCA_035943455.1 Gaiellaceae bacterium
CCCGGCCCGTAGACGATGTCGCCGGTGAGCGGAATCGCCGTGACCTGATCGCCGCTGACCCGGTACAGGAACGGCCGCACGGAGTCGGTGAAGTAGACGCCGTCTCGCGCGACGACGACGTCGTTCACGAACGTCTGCCCCGGCGCAGTCGGCGTGAAGAACGTGTGAGTGGCTAGCAGTTCTCCGGTGCTCGCGCTGTAGACGAACCCCTTGCCCAGCCCTCCGCCGGCGACGTAGAGCCGTCCGTGGTCGAACGCGACGCCGATCGCCGCGCGCTCTCCGGGCGTCGTCGCGCCCGGGACGAAGATCGACCCTTCGCCGGTTCGCAGGTCACCTCGGAAGATGGCTCCCGTCGGAATCGATCCGACGTAGAACGTCGTCCCGTTGCCGATCGCGATCCCTTCCGGCCGGAAGCCGTCCGGGAGCGCGATCCGCTCGGGGAACTGGCTCTTCGCGCCGAGCGGCGCCGCGAGAACAATCGCCGCAACCGCAGCCCAGACTGTGAGAAGCGCGAGCCGTCGCATCGAGTGAACTCCCCCTCCCTGTAGTTTCTTCCCGTCCTACGTGCCCCGCCCTCGATTGGATCACACGCTACTGGCACACTGGACACATGCCGAAGATTCAGAAGACCGATGCCGAGTGGCGCGCCGAGCTGACGCCCGAGCAGTACCGCGTTCTGCGCCAGAAGGGCACCGAACGTCCGTTCGTCAACGAGTACGACCACGTCTTCGAGCCCGGTACCTACCGCTGCGCGGGATGCGGCGCCGAGCTCTTCTCCTCCGCGACGAAATACGACTCCGGCTGCGGCTGGCCTGCCTTCTCCGCCCCGGCGTCGGAGGAGGCGATCGACGAGGAGACCGATGTGAGCTACGGGATGGTCAGAACCGAGGTTCTGTGCGCGAACTGTGGCGGGCACCTCGGACACGTCTTTCCCGACGGCCCGCATCCGACCGGGCAGCGCTACTGCATCAACTCCGCCGCGCTGAAGCTCGAAAGCTAGCCGCGCCTCCGTCCAGCGCAACTTCGTGATGGAATCGGGTGGTGCGCATCTCGCGCCACCTCCCCACGTACCGCCGCCGCGACATGGCGGTTGACCTCGGCACCGCGAACACGGTGGTCTACGTCCGCCACGAAGGGATCATCCTCTTCGAGCCGTCGGTGATCGCGATCGATGAGACGACGGGCCAGGTTCAGGCAGTCGGCGACGAGGCGAAGCGAATGATCGGCCGCACACCGGCGACGATCAGGGCGACGCGTCCGCTCCGGCACGGCGTCATCGCCGACTTCGACGTCACCGAGCAGATGCTCCGTCGCTTCCTCGCCAAGGTCAACGGGCACCGCGGCACGCACCAACGCGTCGTCCTTTGCGTCCCCAGCGGGATCACGAACGTCGAGGAGCGGGCGGTCAAGGAGGCGACCCTCACCGCCGGAGCTCGCGAGGCCGACCTGATCGAGGAGCCGATGGCGGGTGCGATCGGCGCCGGCCTACCCGTCGCCGAGCCGAGCGGAAACATGGTCGTCGACATCGGCGGGGGGACGACCGAGGTCGCGGTCATCTCACTCGGCGGAATCGTCGTCTCGCGGTCGCTCCGGGTCGGCGGCTACGAGATGGACGAGTCGATCGTCCGATACGTGCGAGATCACCGGAGGGTTCTCATCGGCCAGGAACGCGCCGAGGAGGTGAAGATCGAGATCGGTTCCGCCATCGACGTCGGGGAGCTCGGTGACACGGAGGTCAGCGGCCGCGATCTCGTCAGCGGAGGCCTCAAGCGGGTCGGTTTGACTGCGGAGGAAGCCCGCGAAGCGCTCCAGCGGCCGGTCAGCCAGATCGTCGACACGGTGAAAGAGACACTCGAGGCGACACCCCCTGAGCTGGCGGCGGATATCACCTCTCGTGGGATCGTGCTCGTGGGAGGGGGCTCGCTCCTCCGCGGCCTCGACGAGCTCATCCGTGTCGAGACGCATCTGCCGGCGTACGTCGCCGAGTCGGCGCTCACCTGTGTCGCCACCGGGGCCGGCCACAGCCTCGAGGAGCTGCCGGTGATCCGCCGGGTCGCTCAGCGGCAGCGACTCCGGCCAATGCCGCGACGGCGCTGGCGACGCTAGGACGGAATCGTGTACTCGATATCGCTGACGTCGAGGCCGAGCGAGGAGGCGATCTTGATGCCTTCCTCGATCTCGCGGCGGACGCGCGCGAGATCGCGTGAGCGCATCGAACCGCTGACGAAGTGGCGTTCCTTCGGGCGCCAGAGCACATGCTCGGCGAAGATCGGAAGCATCTTGCTCGCGCCCTTGATCATCTTCTCCTTCGTCTGCTTGGAAGCACTTCGCAGCAGGAGTTTCTCGTAGGCCATCCCCGAGCCGTGGTGGATGCCGTCGTCGATCGTCAGGCGGTTGCACAAGTCCTCGAGCACCGTCCCGCGCGAAGCACGTGCGATCAGGCGAAAGCGCGGGATGATCATGCGTTCGAAGAAGACCTGCATCAGGAAGACCTTCTCCTCGAGCGAATCGAGGCCGAGGAAGATCTGGGCGAGCTTGTCGAGGTGCGGATCGCGCTCGGTCGGCCCACCGGCGGCCGCGATCAGACGGAGCCAGGCCTCGACGTGGCGCGCCTCGTCCTGCGCCATCGTCGAGTAGTACAGCTTGGCGTCGTGGTGCCTCGCGAGCTCGAGGAGCTGCGCCGCCATCTCGACGGCGAGTGAATCGGCCTGCAGCTGCTGCGTGATCACCGACCGCCAGATGTCCCGGCGGCGCCCCTGCTTCTCCTTCGTCCCGGAGCTCTCCGGGATCGGCGGAAGCTCCTCCCAGGGGATGTCGCGCACCTGCCACTCGCGCTTCTTCGCAAGCTCGTAGTAGCGAAAGACCTCCGGCGCCTGGTGTTCGGGCGTCGCGCCTTCGGTGGTCTCGGTTTCCTCAGCGGTTGCCATCTCGGGGATCGTAAGGGTTTACGTCAGCCGCGAACGCCGTCGCGGTGGACATAGACCTTCTCGCCGCGGAACAGACGCCGCTGCCGGTCCCATGGGAAGAAGATGACGACGTCGAACTCGACCCGTTCGCCTGTCCCCCTCCACCCCAGCCGGTCAGCCACGTGCGTGGCGGTCACGGGGGCTTCCTCGCACACGCCTGCGGGCCGACGACGATGTCCGAGAGTGTCGATGTCAGGGCACGCCGCCAGCAGGCCCGTATAGAAGCGAGTCGCTCCCTCGTGCCCTTCCCAGCGCTCGTCGGCGCCGACGATCCAGTAGGCGCAATCGATGTCGCGGTTGTGCTCGGC
>DASZCE010000134.1:0-2625 GCA_035943455.1 Gaiellaceae bacterium
CCTTGAGCGTCTCGGAGAAGCGACCGGCACGAAGGAACGACTCACGCCTGATCAGCATCAGGTTCGTCATCCGCCACGGCGCGTCGTGGACCGGCGGCCGTAGCCGGGCCGCGACCTCGGGCGCAAGCTCCGGGCTGATGAACTCGGACATGTGGCCGAAGACCATGTCCAGCTCCGGATCCGCCGTCAACGCCGCCATCTGCCGCTCGACCTTCGCCGGAACGAAGCGGTCATCGGCGTCGAGAAACGCCAAGAAGTCGCCCTGCGCGAGATCGATCCCGCGGTTGCGCGCCGCGCCGATGCCGGTTCTCGGCTGGCGGACATAGCGCAGCGCGGAGCCGTAGCCCTCCGCCAGCTCGCCCGTGCCGTCGTCGGAGCCATCGTCGACGACGACGAGCTCGACCGGATCGTAGGTCTGCGCGAAGACGCTCTCGATCGCGTCGGCGAGGTAGAGGAGGCCGTTGTACACGTTGATGATCACGCTGACGAGCGGCTGATCGGCGCGCTTGCTCATCCCGTCTCTCCGGTTCCGCCGGCGGCGCGCTCGCGGTCGAGCTTGCCCTTGAGGGAGCGGAGAATCGGGTGCTTCGGGGGACGGCGGGTGAAGTTCGTGTTGTCGCCGTGGAAGCGCCGCCGGACGAGGACCTCAGGGAGCACGACGATCTCGACCCCGCGCTCGCGCATCCGAACGAATAGATCTCGATCCTCGGCGAAGCCGAAGCTCTCGTCGAAACCGCCGAGGTCCTCGAGGACGGCACGGCGGAGCATCGCCGAAACGAGCGGAATGCCGTCGAGATCGCCGTAGAGGCGGTCCCGCTGGAGCCATTCGGGCGGTTCGACTCCCTCGAGCATGATCTCCTGGCGGCCGAGGACGCAGCCTACGCCCGGATGCTCGGAAAGGTACGTCGCCTGCAGGCGCAGTTTGCTCGGGACGATGATGTCGTCGGCGTCGAGCCACGCGACCAGGTCACCTCGCGCCTGCTCGATTCCGGTGTTCCGCGCGGCGGCGGCGCCTCGGTTCTCCTGGCGGACATACCGAACCGGAAACTGTTGCGCGATCGCCGGCGTGTCGTCGGTCGAGCCGTCGTCTACGACGATGGCCTCGAACGGCTCGTAGTCTTGGGCGAAGAGGCTCGCGAGCGCCTCGCGCAGATACCGCTCGCCGTTGTAGACGGGCGTGATCACGCTGACGAGTGGGGCGGATGTGTTGCCGCTCATAGCTGCACGAGGAACTCCGAGATTACTCGCGGTATCGAGGGAATGTCGCTCCCGAGCTCGAGCGTGAACGTCGGGACGCGCTCGACGACGCGCGCCATCGCCGCGAGCGCCTGCTTCCCCGAAGGATGAAGCTGGAAGATCGTGCTGGGAGCGAGCGCAGCCAGCGCCGCCGCACGCGACGCCGGCGCGAGCCTCGATTCCGGTCGCGAGGCGACGACCTTCGGCACGAGGACAGCCTTGAGGGGAAAGCCGGCGATCGTCCTGTCGGGCCAGTGGTCGTGGACGAAGACGACAGCTTTCTCGGTCTCGAGCTTGTCGGCGTTCCACACGGCGCGCCGGAGATGGGGAAGGCGCTCGAGATGATGCGGCTCCACCTTCCCCGAGCTGTAGAGGCTGTGGACGAACGGCCGGGAGTCGAGCTCGACGGCGACGTAGTCGTCGCCCGCATAGAAGAGATCCGAGTCGAGCGTGGAAAGTGCGGCGGTCGACTTGCCGGAGCCGCCCCTGCCGACGACCACGACGCCTCCGTCCGGCGTGCCGACCGCGCCCCCATGGACCTGCTGCTGGCCGCGCGACGCGAGCCACCACTGCGTGATGTGGCGGATAGGCGCTGCGCTTTCCCAATGGCTCAGGTTGTCGCCACGGTCGACCCAGTACCACGCATGTCGCGCGTCGCTGTTGAAGACGCTGAGGGCGGACGGCCCCGGCTGGTAGAGCACCCGCCACGGCGGCTCGCCGTAGTAGTAGAACGCCCCGAAGGGCCCTTCCGACGGAGCGGGAGGCAACGGCGGCGGGTCGGTCTGCGTCGACCGCGAATCCCAGAGATGGACCGTGAGTGCCGGCCGCTCGACGGCATGGGCGGCGACGTGGGCGAGGGCCGGCATGAGTAGCTCCGCAAGCGCCTCCCCGGCGAACAGGAGCCGGACAGAGGCTCCTGCGATGCGGAAGTCCCGGGCGACGACCGCGCCCGCGGCGTCGGCAGCGGCGGTGAATGTGGTTGCGACTTGCTCCAGCGCGGAGGCCGGCCGGACCGCGGTCACGACACGGCGCCTAGCCGGTGACCTCTTCGCCGGCCTGACCTGCGCGGTCAGCCTTGACGTACGGCCAGCCCTCGTCGCCGACCTCATGTACGGGATCGAGCAGGATGAGGTCCTGCATGTCGGTGTGCTTCTCGAGGCGCGGGGGTTCGAAGGGCGTGGTCGCGGGCTGTTGTGTCGAGGCTCCGGAGAGGCGTGAGCCGTCCGAACGGTCTTCGGCAGCCGCCACGATGAGCTCCTCTCGCCGAAGCTCCTCGACGAGGGCGTGGACGGAAGGCTCCACCTCCTCGCGGGGCTTCCCGTAGCGGCCCGCCAGACCGCCGACGATCTCGTCGAGGCTCTCCCTCCGCTCGATCGCGTCCCACACGTC
>DASZCE010000135.1:0-3274 GCA_035943455.1 Gaiellaceae bacterium
CTCTTCATCCACCTGCGCTCCTATGCGAACGCGGAGGGGATCCTCCCGAAGGAGTTCGACGAGCTCGTACGCGAGTCGTTCCCGGAACTCATCCAGGCGGCCTAGTGTCCCGCCCAGCAATACAAGCCGGCTCCTGGCCCGCGATCACGCGGCGCCAGAGCCCACCCTCGCCCTTGCCAAGGCATTCAGCCTTGGCCGCGGGCGAGCGCGACCTCTGGATCAGGACGGCCGCGCCGGCCAAGCCGGCACGGCCTCTTCTGGTCGGCGCCGACGAGTCGGCGCCTTCGGCTCGCGATCCAGAGGCTCGGCGGCATCACTGGGAGAGGCACCGTGACCGTCGAGAGCGGTCGCCTGCCCGCCGCGGACGTCCGATCGATGTTCGACGGGGTGGCGCCGGTCTACGACGCGATGAACCTCCTGACGACTGCGGGGCTGGACCGGCGCTGGCGGAAGCTCGCCGCGCGGGCGGCAGTCAGGCCGGGTGCCCGCGTGCTGGACGCCTGCTGTGGCACGGGTGACCTCGCGCTCGCCGCGAAGGCCGAGGGCGCAACGGTCACGGGCGTCGACTTCTCCAAGCGAATGCTCAACCGCGCGCGTCGCAAGTCGTCCGAGGTCGAGTGGGTCGAAGGGGACGTGCTCGCGCTGCCGTTTGCCGACGGGTCCTTCGACGCCGCCACGATCGGGTTCGGCCTCAGAAACGTCGAGGACCGCGGCCGGGCGCTGCGCGAGCTACGCCGCGTCCTGAAGCCCAAAGGCCGCCTCGCGATCCTCGAGGTCGTTCGGCCGTCCGGCGTCGCGGCGCGCTTCTACCGCGTCTGGTTCGACCGGCTGATCCCGCTTGTCGGCAAGCTCCTGCCCGGCGGGGCGGCCTACACCTATCTGCCCGCGAGCGTGAAGCGGTTTCCCGGTCCGGCGGAGCTCGAGACGGAGGTCCGCGCGGCCGCATTCGCGCCGGTCGCACACCGGCTCCTCGCCGGCGTCATCGTCGTGCTCATCGTCGGAGAGGCCGCGTGACGGCACTGGCGACCGTTCAGGCGGCGCCGGGCCTCGACGGATACCTCGCGGAGCTCGAGGAGCGCCTGCATGCCGCCGTCGCGAGCCACCCGGGGACGGTGGCGGACGCAGGGTCCGAGGCGCTCGCCGCGGGTGGCAAGCGGCTCCGCCCCCTGCTCGTTTTCCTCGCCTCGCGGGCGGAGCCGTCGGTGGCGGCCGGCGTGGCCGTCGAGCTCGTCCACATGGCGAGTCTCGTTCACGACGATCTGATCGACCGGGCGGCGCTTCGCCGCGGCCACGCGACCGCCTGGCGGACGCACGGCGCGGTGGGAGCGCGCGCCGCCGGCGACTACCTCTTCGCCCGCGCCTTCTCCGAGCTCGCGGCCTCGGGCGAGGCCGAGGACGTCGCCCTCCTCGCCGACGCCGCACTGGCCCTCGTTCGCGGCGAAGCGCTCCAGCATGCGCAGGCGCACAGGCCCGAGACGACGGTCGAGGAGTACTTTCACCGCTGCTCGCTCAAGACGGCCGAGCTCTTCCGTGCGGCTTGCCTGCTCGCGAGCCGTGATCCGCGGCTTGGCCGCTTCGGGCTCTCGCTCGGGATGGCGTTCCAGATCACCGACGACATCCTCGACTGCACCGGCTCGACGATCGAGACCGGCAAGATTGCCGGCAACGATCTCCGCGAGGGCACGCCGACGCTGCCGCTCCTGCTCGCCTCGCGAGAGGACGACCGCGTCCGGATGGCGCTAGCCGGAGGTCCATTGGACGGTGCGCTGATACGCGTCGCCGCGACCGGCGCGCTGGAGCGCGCGCGCGAGGTCGCACTGCACTACGCAGCGCAGGCGCGCGCTGAGCTCGACGGCCACGGATACCGTCCCGAGCTCGAGGCCTTGACCCACATCGTCGTCGAGCGGCGCAGCTGACGAGGCCGCCGAGTTATCGTCCTCTCGCGATGGGCGTCCTTCCCGAGCCGATCGAAGCACTCCTCGACACGGCACTCGTAAGCGAGCTCACGGTGATCGATGCGTCCGGCCGGCCGGTGACGCATCCGCTGATCCCGCTCTACGACGGCGAGCTGATCTACCTGACGTCGAGCATCCTCTTCTCGAAGAAGCTCGAGCACATCAAGGCCAACCCGAAGGTGTCGCTTTCGATCAGTGATCCTGCCGCTGTCGACACCGACCGCTTCGCCCGCGCGACCATCCAGGGCGACGCGACGGTCGACGACTCCGACCTGCACGAAGGTTGGGAGCGAGTGCTCCCGCTCTGGCGGAAGAAGGAGCCGGCGATCGACTTCTTCCTCGGCAAGCGCGTCGCGCTCCCGCTCTTCTTCGAGCGCGCCGTGATCGAGCTGAAGCCGCGGAAGGCGTTCCTCTGGGAGGAGGGGAGGACCGACCGTCCGCCGCAGGTCTTCGAGGTCGCTCCCGCGCTCACGTGAAGCCCGCCGAAGAGCTCATGGGCCGGCTGAAGGAGCGCTATGCCCATGCCGTGATCGCGTACATCGATGCCGACGGCTACCCGATGTCGATCGCGACGGAGTTCGACGTCGACGCGGATCGGGGCGTCGTCCTCTTGCAGACGGTCGCGGGCGAAGCGCAGCCACCCGCTGACGAAGCCGTCAACGTCGTCTTCAGCCACATCCGGCCGCAACCGGGGATCGGCTACGACGAGCGACGCTACATCTCTCTCTGGGGCCCGCTTCGCCGCAGCGAGGGCGGGCTCGAGTTCATGCCCGATCGAGTCCAGCACTGGGACGAACAGGAGATGTCCTTCTTCGAGTACTCGGAGCGCGGGGTTCCGCAGGCGCACCGCTACCTCGAGCAGGTATCGGCAGAGACCGGCCGTACCGTACGCCCCAAGCTTGCCTTCGGCTGGCTATTCCTCCGCGCCACACGGCTGCCCTTCCTCACCGCGACGTTCGTGCCCGTGCTGCTCGGCATCGCCGTCGCGGCGTGGACGAACGGCTTCAACTGGTGGGTGGCGCTCCTCACGCTGATCGGCGGCGCCTGCGTCCACCTTGGCCTGAACATCGCGAACGACGTCTTCGACACGAAAAGCGGAGCCGACGCGGCCAACATGAACCCGACTCAGTTCAGCGGCGGCTCGCGCGTCGTGCACTACGGCCTCCTCTCGCTGAGAACGATCGCGCTGATGTCCGTCGCGTTCTACGCCGTTGGCATCGTGATCGGGCTCGTGCTCGCGGCGACGCGCGGCTGGGACCTCCTCTGGCTGGGCGTGGCAGGAGCCCTCGTCAGCGTCTTCTACACGGCGCCGCCGCTCA
>DASZCE010000136.1:0-2228 GCA_035943455.1 Gaiellaceae bacterium
ATTCCCTACCCGAGTGTGGTAGCGATAACACAGTTCACGCGCCTCAGTCAAGCGGTGAGTCGTTGATCTGGACGCAGATGCGTGTTACTGATCCCATAAGGCACATGGCTATCGCGAACGTCACGATCAAGGATGTCGCCCGCCACGCGGGGGTCTCGCCGATGACCGTGTCGCGCGTGATCAACAGAAGCGACCGCGTCCGCCCCGAGACGCGCCGGCGCGTCGAAGAAGCGATCGCAGACCTCGGCTACGTCCCGAGTCGCCTTGCACGGGGCTTGATCCGCCAAAAGACGGGGACGCTGGCGCTCATCGTCCCGGACGTCGCGAATCCGTTCTTCACGCTGATCGTGCGCGGAGCTGAGGACATCGCAAGGCGAGCCGGCTACCGCATCATCCTCTGCGACACGCGCGCGGACCTCGCGATCGAACGCGACGTGATCGAGGAGATGATCGCCCACCGCGTCGAGGGGATCGTGATCGCTCCAGTGAGCGATCGCTCCCGCGAACACCTTCGGCGGCTCACCAGCTTCGGCGTCCAGTTCGTGCTCATCGACCGCACGGTGCGAGGGATCGAGGCCGACGTCGTCGTCGGCGACAATGTCGGCGGCGGCGGCCGTCTCGTCGAGCACCTGATCGGCCTGGGCCACCGACGGATCGGGTTCATCACGGAATCCGACGACGTCTCGACAGCCCGTGAACGCCGAGAGAGCTACGAAGCCGCGCTTCTGTCGTCGGGGCTCCCGGTCGACCCCGAACTGATCGTTTTCTCGACGGTCGATCCGCGAGGCGGCTTCCACGGTATGCGCCGTCTGCTCGAGCTCGACGAGCGTCCGACCGCCGTCTTTGCCGTGAACAACCTGGTCGCGGTCGGCGCCATCGAAGCAGTGAGGGCTCACGGGCTCGAGGTGCCGGACGACGTCGCGCTCGTCTGCTTCGACGACATCGAATACGCCTCCCGCCTCTACCCCTTCCTGACCGTGATGGCCCAGCCGGCGGAGACGATCGGAACGCTGGGGACACAGCTTCTGGTCGAGCGGATCGAGGGCCGTGCTCCCGAACAGCGCCGGGTCGTCATCCTCCCCGCCGACTTCATCATTCGCCGCTCTTCGGGTGACGGGAGGTGAGCGTTTACGGCGGCATCGAGACCGGCGGTACGAAGTGGGAATGCGCGGTCGGCGCGGGACCCGACGACCTGCGAGCGGCGGAGACGGTCCCGACGACGACTCCAGAGGAGACGATCAACCGCGTCGTCGCGTTCTTCGAGCGCGAGGGGCCCGTCACCGGCATCGGGATCGGCTCGTTTGGTCCAGTCGACCAGAAGCCCGGCTCGCCGACGTGGGGACACATCACCTCTACTCCGAAGCCCGGCTGGGCGTACACCGACGTCGGGCCGGAAATTCGGCGCCGCCTATCCGTACCGGTTGCGTTCGATACCGACGTCAATGCCGCAGCGCTTGGCGAGCACCGCTGGGGCGCCGCCCAAGGGCTCGAGACGTTCTGCTACATCACGGTCGGGACGGGGATCGGCGGCGGCGGCATCGCCGGAGGGAAGCTCCTTCACGGCCTCCTGCATCCCGAGTTCGGGCACATGCGCATCCCGCACGACCGCGAACGTGACCGCTTCAACGGCGCCTGCCCGTATCACGGCGACTGCTGGGAGGGGCTCGCCTCAGGGCGTGCCATCGAGGCCAGATGGGGTCGACCTGCTGTCGAGCTCGATGGCGAAGAAGCCGTCTGGGCTCTTGAGGCGCACTATCTCGCCCTCGGCCTCGTATCCGTCATCTGCGTGCTCTCGCCCGAGCGGATTCTGCTCGGCGGTGGCGTCATGAATCGGGCCGGCCTGCTCCCGCTCATCCATCGCGAAGTCCGTGTCCTCCTCAATGGATATCTCGAAACGGCTGCCGTCGGGGACGGGATTGACGAGTACATCACGCGGCCGGCGTTGGGCCCGCGCGCAGGCGTCCTCGGCGCGATCGCGCTCGCGGAAGCGAACGACAGACATCCGTAGCCTGTCGGCGCGTGAGGGCGCCGGCCAAGATCAGCGAGCACGTCTACTGGCTCCCGCCGGGTCCGCCGGACCGACCGTCCCTCTGCGCCGTCGTCGGCGAGCGGGGAACGATCTGGCTCGACGCGGGATCATCGCCGGCCCACACGCGCGAGTTCCTCGGGTCGCTGGCCGATGCGGGCATCGCGCGGCCGAGCCACGTGGTCTTGACCCACTCCCACTG
>DASZCE010000137.1:0-4894 GCA_035943455.1 Gaiellaceae bacterium
GCGCGGAACCGCGCGGTCGACCGCATCCGCCGGGATCGAACGCTTGCGGCGAAGACCCGCTTGCTCGACACGCCGGAAGCCATTGAGGACGACGTGGAGGAGCCGACCATTCCCGACGAGCGGCTGGAGCTCGTCTTCACCTGCTGTCACCCGGCGCTCGACCTCGACGCGCAGGTCGCGCTCACGCTCCGGACGCTCGGCGGGATGAGCACCGAGGAGATCGCCCGCGCCTTCCTCGTTCCCGAGGCGACCATGGCGAAGCGGCTCACCCGCGCCAAGCGGAAGATCAAGACCGCCGGGATTCCGTTCCGCGTGCCACCGGCTTATCTCCTGCCCGGCCGAGTTGCCGCGGTGCTCGCCGTCGTCTACCTGATCTTCAACGAGGGCTACGGCGGCCGCGAGGGTCTCGCCGCCGAGGCGATCCGGCTCGGGCGTGCGCTCGTCGAGTTGATGCCCGAAGAGCCCGAGGTGCACGGACTCCTCGCGCTGATGCTGGTGAACGACGCCCGGCGCGACGCGCGATTCGCCGACGGCGCCGTGGTGCTCCTCCGCGATCAGGACCGGTCGCTCTGGGACTTCGTCCAGATCGCACAGGGGCGGGCGACGCTCGACCGCGCGCTGGCACTGGGCGGCCGCGGTCCGTACGTACTGCAGGCGGCGATCGCTGCCTTGCACGTCGAGGAGCCGCAGGACTGGCCGCAGCTCGCAGCCCTGTACGGCGAGCTCGCCCGCCTCACCGGCTCCCCCGTCGTCGAGCTCAACCGGGCCGCCGCCATCGCCGAAGCCGGCGACGTCGAGACCGCGCTCGCCCTCGTCGACCGCCTCGAGCTCGACCGCTACCACTATCTCCACGCGACGCGCGCCGAGCTGCTCCGCCGGCTCGAGCGCGTCGAAGACGCGCGTGCGGCGTACGATCGCGCCCTCGAGCTCGTGCACTCGGACGCCGAGCGACGCTTCCTCGAGCGGCGGCTCGCGGAACTCCAGGGCTGATCGGCGATGCGCGACACGCGTGCCGCACGTATCGTCGCCCGCATCCGAGCGATCCCGGAAGGGTTCGTCCGGACCTATGGCGACATCGACCCTGCGGCACCGCGGCTCGTCGGCCGCGTCCTGGCCGGAACCGATGAGGACCTCCCTTGGCACCGCGTCGTTCGCGCCGACGGGACACTCGCGAAGGGCATGCGGCAGCGCGAGCTCCTGCTTCGAGAGGGAGTTCCGATGCGGGGCGACCGGGTGGATCTAGACCAGGCGCGGCTGCCGCGTCACCTCTAGCGCTGCGGCCGCCAGATGATCTCCCACAGGTGCCCGTCGAGATCGCGGAAATATCCTGAGTAGATCCCCCACGGCCGTTCGTGCGGCTCGTCGGTCAGCGTCGCGCCGGCGGCTTCCGCCTGGACGAGCAACGCGTCCACATCGGACTTGCTCGCGACGATGTGGCCGATGCTGAACTCGCCCGTCCTGGGCGGTCCAGCCGCGACCTTTGCGTCCTTCGCCAGCTCCGTGCGGGGATACAGGGAGAGGATGAGACCGCCTCCGAGCTCGAACATCGCCGCGCTCCCGGACGGGTTCGTGTCGTCCCCTACGAACTCGGTGCCGACGACCCCGGGCGACTCCAGGCCGAGACGGCGGTAAAACTCGAGCGCCCGCTCGAGGTCGCTTACGGCGAGCGTGATGACGTCGATCCGCGGTTCCATTGGGCTACCGATCGATCCGCGAGCGAGCCGCCGCCTGGTAGCGGTCCCCGTTCCCGCTCTCGGCTCGCGGAACGCCCGCGGCCTCGTACGCGTCCTCCTCGTCGAGCGTCTCGCGCTCGAGCAGCGCCTCTGCGAGCGAATCGAGCTTGCTGCGGTTCTCCTTCAACAGGGCAACGACTTCCTGGTGCGCTTCGTCCACGATCCGGCGAACCTCGTCGTCGACTCGTTGTTGGGTGGACGGGGAAACCTCGGCGACGCCGGGTAGCAGCGGGCCGGCACCGTCGCGCGGTATCACCGCGACGGGACCGATCGCGGAGCTCATGCCCCAGCGGCCGACCATCTGGCGGGCGAGCTCCGTCAGCTGCTGGATGTCCGACTCTGCGCCGGTACTCGTCTCGCCGAACACGACTTCTTCCGCGGCGCGGCCACCGAGCGCGACCTTGATCTTCGCCTGCACCTCGGGCTCGCGGTAGTTGAAGCGGTCGCTCTCCGGCGCTGCGAACGTGACGCCAAGGGCGAGCCCACGCGGGATGATCGAGACCTTGCGGACCGGATCGGCGCCCTCGGTGAGCATGCCGACGATCGCGTGGCCGCCCTCGTGATACGCGGTTCGCCGGCGGTCTTCGGGGGTCATCATCACCCGGCGTTCGGCGCCGAGCACGATCCGTTCGAGCGCATCGGTGAAGTCGGACTCGCTGACGACCTCGTGGTTCCGACGCGCGGCCAGGAGGGCGGCTTCGTTGGCCAGGTTCGCGAGATCCGCCCCCACCATCCCCGGGGTCGTCGCGGCGATCCTGCCGAGGTCGACGTCGGGGCCGAGCGGCACTCCGCGAGTGTGGACGGCGAGGATCGCCTCGCGGCCGGCGCGGTCGGGCGGCTGCACGGCGACCCTCCGGTCGAAGCGACGGGGACGCAGCAGCGCCTGATCGAGCACGTCGGGGCGGTTGGTCGCGCCAATGACGATCACGCTCGTCGAGGAGTCGAAGCCGTCCATCTCGGTCAGGACCTGGTTGAGGGTCTGCTCGCGCTCGTCGTTGCCGCCGCTGAAGCCGGCGACACCGGACGTGCGTGAACGCCCGACCGCATCCAGTTCGTCGATGAACACGATCGCGGGCGCGGCCTCCTTCGCCTGTGTGAACAGGTCGCGGACGCGCGAAGCGCCCACGCCGACGATCGCCTCGACGAACTCGGAGGCCGCCATCGAGAAGAAGGGGACGTCCGCTTCGCCGGCGACCGCGCGTGCGAGCAGCGTCTTGCCCGTGCCGGGCGGCCCCGAGAGCAGGACGCCGTGCGGAATGCGACCGCCGAGCCGCCGGTACTTCTCCGGATGACGAAGGAAGTCGACCACCTCCGTGAGCTCTGCCTTCGCCTCGTCGATCCCGGCGACGTCCGCGAAGGTGACGCGGTCACCGGAGGGCTGATACCGACGTGCGCGCGAGCGCCCAAACGACCCGAGAACGTTCTGCACGCTTCCGGCCCGGCGCATCAGCCAGACCAGCAGGAGCACGAGGAGGATCGTCGGCCCGAATCCGAGCAGCAGGTTCATCCACCACGGCGCCCCCGTGTCCAGCGGCTCCGCGTTGACGACGACGCCCTTCTCCTCGAGCAGCCGCGAGAGCGCGTCATTGTCCGCAAACGCGGGAATCTCTGTCCGGAAGCGGGTTGTCGGCTTCGATCCCCGGTACTGCACCTCCTGCGTGAATGTCCCCTGGATCGCCGTTCCCTTCGAGGTGATCGACTCGACGTGACCCGCCCTCACCTGCTGGAGGAAGAACGGGCTGTACGGCACCCGGACGCGGTGCGGAGGCTGCGTCGCTCGCGAGCCGACGTAGAAGTTGAGGATCAGCAGCGCGAGCGCGAAGAGAATCCAACCGCGGCTCGGGCGCCAACGCGGCAGGCGCGGCGGCGACGGTGTCGATCCGCGCGGCGACGGCGGCCCGCTCGCAGCCTTCCGATGGTCCTCTCGCGGCGGGGTCGGCTGCGAGCTCACGTCTCCCATCTTGCGGGTCGCCGGCCGGCTGCGCAAACGGGCGCTTTCAAGCTCTGCTTCGCTAACGTGGCCCGATGGATCCGGAACGGGCACGCGAGCTGCTTGCAGCGCAGCGCGCGCGCATCGAGCGAGCGCTGGCGCGGCTCGGCCACCAAGACACGGGCGAGCTTGCGGACGAGGAGGATCCCGGCAACCTCGCCTCCGATCTCTATCAGGACGAGCTCGACGCGGGTCTGGCGAACGACCTGCGAGAAGAGCTGGCCGCGGTCGAGCGTGCCGAGGCGCGGCTCGCCGCCGGGACCTATGGCCTCTCGATCGAAAGCGGTAAGCCGATCCCGGACGAGCGTCTCGAGGCCCTCCCGACGGCCGAGCGAACGGTCGAAGAGGAACAATCGCGGCGGTCGTAGCGTTCTTACTAGGTGACGGCCGCCGAGTTCGGCGCGCCGTCCTGACCTAAGGAGGACTCTGTGACGCAGCATCCCAACCTGCATCTCATCGACGTACGCTGTTCCACGTGCGGCACGACGTTCGCTCTCCGCTCTACTGCGGAGACGATGTCGGTCGACGTTTGCTCGCACTGCCATCCGGCGTATACCGGCCGCGCACGCACGGTCGCGAGCGGCGGTCGGATCGAGCGGTTCAATCGCCGCCGCGCGCTCGCCGCAGCCTGAGCGATCGCGGTCTTGATCCGGCGAGCGGGCCGGCGCAGTCGGCCGACCGTCGGTCGATCTAGCGGTCGCCGCCCTGCTCCTGGCCGGTCTGGCCTGATCGCGCATCGCGTCCGGCCAGGAGCGACTCGACGACCGCGAAGTAACGCTCAGTCTCTTCGATCCAAGGTCGGTGCGCGCTCCGCTCGAACACGACCAGCCGTGACCGGCCGTTTGGGAACGCGTCGGCGATCGCGTGGGCAACGCTTGGCGTCGTCACCCGGTCGTGCCGACCTGTGATCACGACCGTCGGAACGGCGACGTCCCTAAGTGCTGGGGTGGGATCAAACCTCGCAAGCGTCCCTGCAACCACCCACTCGGGATCATCGCCGACGAAGGCGCGGTAGACCTCTCCTTGGAACGCCTCGCGTGGATCGTCACTTCGCGTAAGCGGAGGATGGTCCCAAGGGTCGACCCATTCGAGGTGCGGCACAACCGTCTCGAGCAAAGCTTGGTAGGTGTGCTCGAGCGATCGGACGCCTCGCCGGCGCAGTTCCATGAGG
>DASZCE010000138.1:0-3354 GCA_035943455.1 Gaiellaceae bacterium
TTGAGGGCCTTGTGGGCTTTGCGGCCCGTGGAGGTTCAAGTCCTCTCCAGCGCATAGGACCCTGCCTCGGGAACTGGGGCGTCGGGTGCGGTGTAAGGCGAGCATGAAGCGTTTCGCCGCGTCACTGCTCGTGCTCGCCGCAGTCGCCGAGTCAGCTGGCGCGGCCGGCCCCCAAGACGGGCTGATCGCGTTCTGGAGCGATCGCGACGGCGACCCAGAGATCTACGTGATGCGCCCGGACGGCTCGGGTCAACGGATTCTCGCGCGCCGTCCGGCAGGCGGCGACAAGCGGACCTCATGGTCGCCGGACGGGCGATTCGTCGCGTTCGACAGCTGGCGCTATACGCCGCCTCGGCGCGAGTTCGACATCTTCGTCGTCGATGCCGATGGGAAACGTGCGCGGCGTGTCACGCGCCATCCGGCGCGCGAGCTGGCTCCGTCGTGGTCGCCCGACGGCCGGCGCATCGCCTTCACTCGGAAGCGTGCCAGGGGCAACCTCGAGGATGCCTTCGTCGTCCGCGCCGACGGCCGTCGCCTGCGCCGCGTGGCGACCGTGCTCGGGCCCGGTATCGCGTGGTCGCCGGATGGTAGACAGCTGCTCGTTGCCGCGCCGCGCGGGTTGACGGCGGTGCGGCTCGACGGCACGGCCGTCCGTCGCTATGGCTTCATCGGCATCAGCGCCGGCGCGTGGTCTGCTGCGGGCATCGTTTACACGTCTAGCAACGACGACATCTGGCGGATGGACGCGGATGGATCGAATCGCCGTCGGCTGACCACGTCGAAAGCCGCCGACTTCGACGCCTCCTGGGCGCCGAGCGGCGACCAAATCGTCTTCACGAGCGAGCGCGACGGCAACAAAGAGGTCTACGTCATGGACGCCGATGGCTCGAACCAGCGCAATCTCACCCGCAGCGCCGGCGAAGAATGGGCCGGCGCGTGGCAGCCGCTCCCACGGTAAGCCGTTTCCGCGCGGGTTGACGCCATCCGACCGGGGCGCTACCGTGATCGAACACATGTTCGCGGAAGGAGGCCCCATGGTGACCGACCGGCAGCGCGCGATCCTCGACTACCTGAGGGCGTTCGTCGAGGAGCACGGCTATCCCCCAACGGTGCGCGAGATCGGCGACGCCGTCGGTCTCCGTTCGCCGTCGACCGTTCATGCCCATCTCGCGCAGCTCGAGCGCGCGGGCGCGCTGCGGCGGGATCCGACCAAGCCGCGAGCGATCGAGCTCGCGGATCGTCGGCGTGAGGAGGTCGAACCGGCGGCCGAGGTGCACCGCCTGCCGCTCGTTGGTCAGATCGCGGCCGGTGGGCCACTCCTCGCCGAAGAGAACATCGAGGACTACGTCGCCGTGCCGGAGCCGCTCTCCCGCGGCGGCGAAGAGTTCCTGCTGCGCGTGAAGGGCGACTCGATGATCGACGCGGGCATCCTGGACGGCGACTTCGTCGTCGTCGAGCGCCGCCAGGACGCCCGGAACGGGGAGATCGTCGTGGCGCTCGCCGGCGAAGACGCGTCCGCCGATGAAGCGACCGTCAAGCGCTTCTTCCGCGAGGACGGTCGTGTCCGTCTCCAGCCCGAGAACGAGGCCCTCGAGCCGATCTATGCCGACCACATTCAGATCCTCGGCAAGGTCATCGGAGTCTTCCGGCAGGTGCGATGACCGACGTCCAGCCCCTCAACCGGACGCTCGATCAGGAGTTGCTCGCGCTCATGCGCGGCGCGAGCCTCGAGTGCCCCACGTGTGGCGAGTTCTTGCTGCATCGTGGCGAAGACGTCGAGTGCCCCGAGTGCGGCTTCGGTCTCCGGACCCCGGCAGCCCAAGAAGCGCCATTCCGCCTAAGATCACACGCGGGGTGACGGCCGGACGGCGCCCGTCGCTCACGGCGTTGCGCGGTCACCTCGCCACGCCGGGTTGTCCTCTCCGGAACTTCCGTATGTGAGCCTCCGCACTCCGCCGCTTCGCACCTCGGCGATTGAAAGCGACTGCGGCCTTCGCCAGTAGCGACCGATCCAGTGGCGGACTTCGAAGACGATTTCGCGCGAGTCGGGCGCCCAGGAGGGATCGGACCCGTTCGACGCCAGCAGACGCTTGTCGCCGCTGCCGTCGGCATTTGCAACCCAGAGGCCGCCGCCCGAGTTGAACGCGATCAACCGGCCGTCGGGCGACCAGGCAGGCTCGTACCCTCCGCTAGCGATAGCGTGGCGGAGCCCGCCTCCCACAGTCGCGGTCACGATCTCTCCGTCTCGGGCGTCGAATGCGATCCGGCGCCCGTCAGGCGACCACGCGGGCTCCGTCTCGGAGGCGGAGACGGGGTTCCAATGCGGATCGGATTTCGGCGGGTGCGGCGGAAGCAGCCGTCGCAGTCCTCTTCCGTCCACTCTCACGACGTCGATTGCGGTTGCGAGGTCGGGCCGGTCCTCGACGACCGCTAACTCGCGGCCGTCTGGCGCCCACGCCGGAAGCGAGAATCGCTCACCGCGGAGCACGAGCCTCAGACGTCCTCCGGCTCTTCGGATCACGTAGATCCCGTTGTCGCCCTGAAACGCGATCCGGCGGCCGTCGGGCGACCAGTCGACGTTGCTCGCCGCTCCCTCGAACAGCTGACGCATCGCGGTGCCGTCTGGACGGAGGACGTAGATGCCACCTTGTCCGCGACTGCTCGCGAAGGCGATGAGCCGGCCGTCCGGGGACCAGTCGGGGTCCGTATCGACAGTGATGAAGCGAACGGGCTCGTGATCCGACTCGCCGACTCGGTCGAAGCCACATGCGACGGTGACGAAGACCGGCAGCATGGCCATGAGAGCGATCCGACGACGCACGCAGCGACCTCCAAGCCGATTCTCGCAGGGCAGCCGCAAAAGCCGAGGCTACAATTTGCGTTGCAGGCCGGGTGACCGCGGGCCGGCGCCAGCCGGTCCGAGGAAAGTCCGGACACCGCAGGGCAGGACGCTGGGGAAATCCCAGGCGGCGAAAGCCGACGGAAAGTGGCACAGAAAGGAGACCGCCAGCGGCGAAAAAACTCTCCGGAGACGCCGAAGGTAAGGGTGAAAAGGTGGGGTAAGAGCCCACCAGCGCCGTGGTGACACGGTGGCTTCCAAACCCCGTCCGGTGCAAGGCGAAGCAGGCTCCGACGAGGCGGCCCGCTGAGGAGCCGGGTGCGCTGCTCGAGCCGCCGGGAAACCGGCGGCCTAGAGAGATGGTCACCCCCGACAGAATCCGGCTTAGAGGTCTGCTAAAGGAAAAACCCCTCGATTTGCAGGGGTTTTTCCCATTTCTGGACCCGTTTCTCGATGGCACCTGGTGGGCGGCCGTGCATCACCGGTGCATCACGCGGACAGCGAGCGGGTGGTGG